>WLOR01000001.1 GCA_009699165.1 Actinomycetota bacterium
TCAGGTTTGCGGGGTCCTTTACCGATGTAGCGAGCGGATGGGCGAATCAAGCGGCCCGTGCGCTTTTGCTCAAGGATATGTGCAGACCAACCGGCAGTTCGTGCAGCTGTAAACATCGAAGTAAACAAGTGTGATGGAACTTCTGCAAAATCTAAAATAATCGCAGCCCAGAACTCAACATTCGTCTCAAGAACACGATCCGGTTGGCGCTCACGTAACTCTTTTAGTGCAGCTTGTTCTAACGCTTCAGCAACTGCGTAGCGAGGTGCGTTTAACTCTTTCGCAGTGCGACGTAGCGTGCGCGCACGAGGATCTTCAGCGCGATAAACGCGGTGACCGAATCCCATTAGGCGTTCTTTGCGATCAAGTAATCCCTTGACATATGCAGTTGCATCGCCTGATTTTTCAACTTCGTCAATCATGTGCAACACACGTGATGGAGCACCACCATGAAGTGGGCCAGACATCGCACCAATTGCACCTGAAAGCGCTGCAGCAACATCTGCACCAGTTGATGCAATAACGCGTGCAGTAAATGTTGATGCATTCATTCCGTGCTCGGCAGCAGATACAAAGTAAGCATCAATTGCACGAACATGAAGTGGATCAGGCTCTCCGCGCCAACGAATCATCATGCGCTCTACAACTGTATGTGCCTTATCGATTTCAGACTCTGGTACAGGAGGAGCGATTTGTCCGCGAGCTGCTTGTGATAAATATGAAAGAACCATTACAGATGCACGTGCGAGATTGCTGCGCGCCTCTGCATCATCGATATCTAATAGTGGTTTGAATCCCCATGCTGGTGCAAGCATTGAAATCGCTGCTTGAACATCTACGCGCACATCGCCAGAGTGAACTGGCAATGGAAATTTCTCTGCATTAGGTAGACCTGGATTGAACTCGTCATCTACAAGTAAGCCCCAAACATTTCCGAAAGAGACTCGTCCTACTAACTCATCGATATCGACACCGCGATAGCGAAGCGCACTGCCCTCTTTGTCTGGCTCTGCAATCTCTGATTCAAATGCAATGACACCTTCAAGACCAGGCTTAAAATCTTCAGACACGTTGAGCTCCTTTTGAATGCGTTGCGCAATGGCTTAATTCTGCACCTAGCCAAGGGGTGCTAGCGACCACCACCTAAGAGGATGCACTCAACGCCAAAGTGAGGTTCGATACACCTATGAGCAATCAGGATTTTAGCCGCGATCAAATCAGGGCAATGCGCCTTTCCTATGGAGAAAATGGTATCGGCCAACTTAACGCCGACCCATTCGTGGCCTTTGCCCAATGGCTTCGACAGGCCCATGAAAATCCCGTGGTCGTCGAAGCAAATGCCATGGTGCTTTCGACGTTTGATTCAGATGTCGCGATCACAACTCGTTCGGTTCTACTCAAAGATATTTCACAAGGTGGGTTTACTTTTTTTACTAACTACTCATCTCGCAAAGCCCACTCCATCGAACTAAATCCTGGTGTGAGTCTCCTATTTCCTTGGTATGCAATGGAACGACAAGTTTCAATAAGTGGGATTGCAGAAAAAGTAAGTCCGCAGGAATCACAAGAGTATTTCGCAACTCGTCCGTGGTCATCACAGATAGGCGCATGGGCTAGCCAGCAATCTGCTCCTCTTGCATCGCGCGAAGAGTTAGATCAAAGGTTTACTGGTGCAAGTGAAAAATGGCCTGAGGGAAGCCTCGTTCCATGTCCACCACATTGGGGTGGCTATCGCGTTGTTCCGATGAGTATTGAGTTCTGGCAGGGGCGGTACTCGCGAATGCATGATCGCGTGCGTTATGAGCGCTCTAACACAGGGGCTGATTGGGTGATAGGTCGCTACTACCCATAAACTCACCCAATGAGCGCAGAGATAATCATCCCAGCAAGCATCAAACCCCTCGATGGACGTTTTGGTTGTGGTCCTTCAAAGATTCGACCAGAGGCTATATCGGCACTCACAACTGGGAGTGGTTTAATCCTTGGAACATCGCACCGACAAAAACCTGTAAAGAATGTTGTTAAGCGCGTTCGCGATGGATTGCACACTCTCTTTAATCTTCCTGATGGCTACGAAGTAGTTCTTGGAAATGGTGGCTCTACTGCATTTTGGGATATCGCAACTTTTGGTTTAATCCAAGAGCGCTCACAACACCTAGTTTTTGGTGAGTTTTCATCGAAATTCGCATCGGCAGCAAAGGATGCACCGTTCTTAGGTGATCCCACTGTTATCAAATCTGAGCCCGGGATGCACCCAACTTCGCAAGCCGAAGCAGGCATTGATGTTTATGCACTTACTCATAATGAGACAAGCACGGGAGTCTCTATGCCAATCGTGCGTCCGGCAGGTACCGACGGTGCACTTGTTGTTGTAGATGCGACAAGTGCTGCCGGCGGGTTATTAGTTGATCCAAAAGAGTTTGATACTTATTACTTTGCCCCACAAAAATCATTTGCCTCCGATGGCGGACTCTGGATTGCAATTATGAGCCCTGCTGCAATTGCACGTGTTGAGGCAATTAAAGCAAGCGGTAGATGGGTTCCGGCTTTCTTTGATTTAACAATCGCAATTGAAAACTCTCGACTTGATCAGACATACAACACACCAGCGGTAACAACATTAATGCTGTTGGCAGAGCAGATTGAATGGATGAATGCAGGCGGAGGGCTCGCTTTTGCAGCAGGTCGTAGTGCGCAGTCATCGGAGATTTTGTATTCTTGGGCCGAGAAAACAAGCTACACAACTCCATTTGTTCTCGATCCTGCGATGCGATCTAAAGTAGTCGGCACCATTAACTTTGATGATGCAATTGATGCGACAAAGATTGCTGCAGCACTTCGTGCAAATGGAATCGTAGATACCGAGCCATACAGAAAATTAGGTAAAAACCAGTTACGTATTGGAATGTTCCCAGCTGTTGATCCGAGTGATGTTGCGGCACTGACTGCATGCATTGAATACGTAGTAGCTGCGCTCTAGTACATGCCAAAGAGTTTTCACCGCGATCGCTTTTTCTGGGTTATCGCAACCCAGACTGCAATCGTTAACTTTTACTTAGGTGGTTTTGGGCCGGCTCAATCGCTTCTACGCGCCGATCAAGGAACCTCTTTAACAGTAGCGGGCTTACACGGAACAGCGATGGGCATTGCATCAATCGTTGCGGGCTACGCAAACCCACTTATTGCGCATCGCTTCGGCCGAACTCGCGCTAGCTGGATTGGCCTTGCGATTTTTAGTACTGGATTAACTCTCTTTGTCATATCCCCTCCGGTGTATCTCACATTGCCAGCAACATTGATAACTGGCTTTGGAACATCAATCGTCATTAATACGATGCTTACATCCATGTCACACCGCTATGGCAAAGCGGCGGAGGTCGCAATTCCACAGGCTAATGGAATCGCATCAGTAGGTTTTGTGATTGGCACTGGTTTAATCGGAGGAATTGCTATTAGTTTTCCCGCGTATTGGCGCGTTGGTCTACTCCTTGCGATACCTGTCGCGATCGCGCTTTTTCTAATCGGGCGTAATAAAGATGAGAATGAGCATGTACCAAATGAAGATGGACCTCAAAGCGGAAAACTTTCCAGAACTTTTTGGATCTCATGGTTGGGATTTGTTGCATGTATTTCAAGTGAGTTTGCCGTTTCTTTCTGGGCGGCAGCTTTACTCAAAGATCGAGTTGATTCAACGGCTGCGATTTCAACTGTTGCCGTTGTAGCTCTAGGTACCGGCATGGGAATAGGTCGCTGGTATGGAGGCATCGTTCTGCAACGCTTCTCACTTGATACTCAACTTTTATCCGTGATAGCTCTGCAGTTTGTAGGCTTTGTATCATTCTGGCTTTCACATTCGATGCTCATAAGCCTTATCTCGTTATTTACCGTTGGATTGGGAGTATCAATTCAATTTGCTCTTGCATCAATTCGCTTAATCGGTTTCAGTCAAGGTCGACCTGACCTTGCAATCGGACGGACTTCTCTGGGCGCTGGGATTGCAATAGCTGCAGCACCATTTCTCCTTGGTGTTCTAGGTGATAGTTTTGGAATCTCTCGTGCATACATAATGGTTCCAGTCTTGATTGTTTTTGCATTTGCTATTGTAAAATTTATTCCATCGGATTCGATGAAGGAGAAAATATGAGCTATAAAACGCGCAGAACCGTGACCTTGGTCGTTCTCTTTGGCTTAATTGTTATTATCGCTATTAGCGGTCTTTAATACTGTAGCGATACTAATATCGCTCGGAACTGCAACTTTATTACGATACTTAACCCATAAGAATAATGATGCAGCAAGAGATATCCCACCGCACAAAGCAATGGTGCGTCTGATCCCGATGTAATCGGTGGCTAGCCCAATCAGCGGTGAGCCAAATGGTGTGCCGCCCATAAAGATTAGTAAGTACAGACCCATAACACGACCTCGAATTGCTTGATCCGTATTTGTCTGAACAATTGAGTTTGCCGATACTAAAGTGGTCAGTGCGCTTACGCCACAAATAGGTAGCCACACAATATACGTTGTGTAATTTGGCAGTATTGAAAGAACCATAATTGAGATTGAAAATAACATTCCGCCGACTATGACAAATCGAGTGGTCCTAAATCGCTCAAGCCGAGCAGAGCCGATTGCGCCAGTTAAAGAGCCGATTGCAATAAACGTACCCATTAAACCAAAGTTCGCTGGACCTAGTCCGAACTCTTGTGTTGCCATTAAAGCGTTAAAAATCTGAAAGTTAAGTCCGAAGGTTGCAAGTGCAAATACCATAAACATCACAACGTAAATATCTGGGCGGGCCTTTGCATATGCAATGCCCTCACGAATGTTGCCTAAATTCTTCGGTTGATTCTGATGAAAGAAGCCCTTCTTATTGAGCTTCATGAGTGCAAAGATCACAAAAAAGTAGGAAGCTCCGTTGATTAAAAATGAGGGCCCTGTTCCAAAAGCAGCGATTAATAAGCCTGAAACGGCTGGCCCAACTAGTCGGCCTCCATTGAAGTTAGCCGAGTTCAGACTTACAGCGTTGGGTAAGTCATCTTGGCCAACTAATTCGCTAGTAAATGCCTGTCGGACAGGTGCATCTATCGCCGTTGAGATTCCGAGAACCCCTGCCAAGACAAAAACATGCCACAACTGCACAAGGTCGGCCATTACCAATGCACCAAGTGCGATAGATGCTGCACCACCAACAATGTTTGTGACAATCAAAACTTTTCGCTTATCTAAGCGATCTGCAAGTGCGCCGCCATGTAGAGAAAAAAGTAGTACCGGTGCAAACTGAACTGCAGTTACAAGGCCGAGATATGTTCCATTGTTATTGGTGAGCTCTAAAACAAGCCAGTCCTGTGCAATGCGCTGGGCCCAGCTTCCAATATTCGAAACCGTATTTGCTGGAAAGAGGATGCGGTAGTTGCGATGGCGAAATGATCGCCAGTTTCCATCTTCTTTCACCGCAATACGCATTACTCTTCTCTCATGGCATCAAATATTCGCTCAGTTGTAACCCTAGTAGCAATCGGAACAATCTGCTGGCTAGTCGCTGGTGTTGTTGCACTCGCTATGAACGCCGATGCAAAGATTATTTGGACGTGCGTAATCGGCGCAGGTTTAGGTGTGACAGGGATTAGATACTCAATACGTCGCGCACGACGCAGTGGGATTTAAGCCTCTAGCTGCGATGCAATGCCGCGCAATACGCGGCCTAAACGCTCAGCCTCTGGGCCAGATGGATGGCGACCATGGCGAAGACCATTTCCGACGCGATCTAAAATCTTAATGGTGTCTTCAATCATTGCAGCTAGATCATCTGGGTTAACCCGTGAGTTTTCAGATAGTGATGGCGGCGCATCCACAATGTGCACAGACATCGCCTGCGGTCCTTTGCGACTATCAGCGACGCTGAATTCGAGTTTGGTTCCGGGCTTAACTGTTGAGATACCTGCTGGAAGTGATGATGCAGCTAGGTATACATCTTCGCCTTCATCGTTTGCAATGAATCCAAAACCTTTTTCTAATGAAAACCATTTAACGCGGCCTGTAGGCATGGGGTGACTCCTTTAGGTTTTAGTACGAACGCATGTAGCCGCAGGGTGCGGTCAGGTGATTAGTTTAACACCAGCGGCGTAAAGGTTGCTTCGGAGTGAGCTCCGCAGCCGTGATCGACAGAGACAACACGTGCATCCTCGGGTGAGATTGCATTTGCGCACACACCGAAAGTTGAGCGTAGTGAACCAGCGATTTGAATAAAGAAGCCGCATGAGTGGCAAGGCTTTGGTGCAAGCTCTGCCATGGGAGTTTTTGGACCACGGTCACCTTCGTACCAACGCTTAGCGGCTTGGTCTCTGCCCTCAATCGACATAACTCGCGCACGACCAAAGCCAAGTTCGATTGCCATCGCAGTATCTAAATCTTCATCTGCCGGAAGTGCTTGTTGGCCCGCAACTAATCGCGTGTCATCGAGTGAACTTGGGACAATGTCACCGACTCCAACATCGCCCGGTTGAATACGATCACGATATGGAATCCAATCTGGAGCGATTAACGCATCAGGTCCTGGAAGTACTACGACATCGCAGATTGTTGGCTCTGCATCGGCATCAACTTTTGCAACAGTTACACACCAGCGCCAACCTTTATACCCTGCAAGCTTGGCCTCAAATAAATAAGTCGCTAATCGATCTTCGTCATCGAATTCGACAGAGACAAAACTGCCAATCTCAGATGCGCCATGGAGCTCATCGATAATTGCACTGCGGGCAAGGTCGGTTGCATCAAAGGCAGCGCTTGTGAGTGGTGCTGTCTTTGACTTTTTAAATAACGACTTCTTGGCCATGCGATAAGGATAAAGCAGAACGCCGCCCCCGCGTTAATCGTGCAGGGAGCGGCGTTCGATACAGCTAGTTTTTCAAGCAGTAAGGCGCTTAGAAGTCCATATCTCCGCCACCTTGTGGCATTGGTGCTGGATTCTTCTCCGGCTTATCTGCAATAACGGCTTCAGTTGTAATGAAGAGCGCTGCGATAGATGCAGCATTTTGGAGTGCAGAGCGAGTGACCTTAGCTGGATCGATGATGCCGGCTTTAATCATGTCTACGTACTCTCCAGTTGCTGCATTTAATCCCTGACCCGAAGGTAGGTGACGGACTTTCTCAACTACTACTCCGCCTTCAAGTCCTGCATTAATTGCGATCTGCTTAAGAGGTGCTTCGATTGCAAACTCAACAATCTTGGCACCAGTTGCCTCATCGCCTGTAAGAGATAATTTCTTGAATACTGCAGTTCCGGCTTGCAGAAGTGCAACGCCGCCACCGGCAACGATTCCCTCTTCAACTGCAGCCTTTGCATTACGTACTGCATCTTCAATGCGGTGCTTGCGCTCTTTGAGTTCGACCTCAGTTGCAGCACCCGCCTTGATTACAGCTACGCCACCGGCAAGCTTTGCAAGACGCTCTTGCAACTTCTCGCGGTCATAATCTGAATCACTCTTTTCAATCTCTGAACGAATCTGCGCAACGCGTCCCTTAATAAGGGCGTCATCTCCGGCGCCTTCAACGATTGTTGTCTCATCCTTGCTGATAACAACTTTGCGAGCGCGACCCAATAGTTCTAGGCCAGCTTGATCTAGTTTGAGACCAACTTCTTCTGAGATAACCGTTGCACCTGTAAGGATTGCAATATCTTGCAACATCGCCTTGCGACGATCACCAAAGCCAGGTGCTTTAACTGCTGCAGAACGGAAAGTTCCGCGAATCTTATTAACTACCAATGTTGCAAGTGCTTCGCCTTCAACATCTTCGGCGATGATTGCAAGAGGCTTGCCGGACTGCATAACTTTCTCAAGAACAGGTACTAAATCCTTGATGTTTGTAATCTTTGAGTTAGCAATCAAAACATATGCATCTTCTAGAACAACTTCCATACGATCTTGATCGGTAACAAAGTATGGAGAGATGTAGCCCTTATCAAAGCGCATTCCCTCGGTGAGCTCTAGCTCGAGGCCGAAAGTATTTGACTCTTCGACAGTAATAACGCCTTCTTTGCCGACCTTGTCCATCGCCTCAGCGATCATTTCACCGATTGTTGCATCTGCTGCAGAGATTGATGCAGTTGCAGCGATCTGTTCCTTTGAATCTACGCTCTTTGCCATAGACAAAAGCTCGGCCACGATTTCAGCAACGGCCTTTTCAATTCCGCGCTTTAGCGCCATTGGATTAGATCCAGCGGCAACGTTGCGAAGTCCTTCGCGCACAAGTGCTTGGGCCAAGACAGTTGCAGTTGTTGTTCCATCACCAGCAACATCATCGGTCTTCTTAGCAACTTCTTTAACTAGCTCTGCGCCGATTTTTTCCCAAGGATCTTCCAAATCAATCTCTTTTGCAATTGAAACACCATCGTTGGTAATCGTTGGGGCGCCCCACTTTTTCTCAAGGACAACGTTACGTCCGCGAGGTCCAAGGGTTACTTTGACCGCATCGGCCAAAATATTCATTCCGCGTTCTAGTCCGCGGCGTGCTTCTTCATTAAAGGCAATCTGCTTTGCCATGAGATGTGCTCACTTTCCTTCGTTTGACTTTCCTGTGTCGGACGGGGGCTTTATCACTCGCACCCCGAGAGTGCTAACGCCAAATCTACGGGAGGTATTCCAAGGACGCAAAACGAGAAGGGTTTTAGCGGGCGATACGGGTGGACATGCGGGCCTCGCGCAGGCGGCGAAGGCGCTTTACAAGCATTGGAGCGGCCATGAGGGCATCATCACGGTCGATTAAGTCGTTAAGGAGTTGGTAGTAGCGCGGGGCGCTCAGATCGAAAAGCTCCTTAATGGAGCTCTCTTTTGCCCCTGCATAACGCCACCAACTGGCTTCAAAATCCAGGATGCGTGATTCGAGGTCGCTTAGACCGCTGTGCATCGCTGGCTCTTCTTGTGCAGACATGGGCTAAATCGTATCGGGGCGAGCGCAAAAGTGTGGGATTTAGAGCCTGCTCAAAATCAACTCGATATCGCTAATTTTCGTCCAAGGGTTCACAATTGCAAATCTCAGAATTGCTTGGCCGTGGTGTGAAGATGGTGGAATAAATCCCACTTGATCAGCTAGAAGTTCATCTGACCAGTTTTGATAATCCTTTGCATCCCATCCTTGGCGAGTGAATGCAACGATTGAAAGTTCGGGTTCGCAGATGAGATCAAGATTCGGATGGACACGAACTAAATCTGCTGCAGCACGTGCAACTGCAATTGTGTGTTCCATGGCATCTGTGTATGCATCGGTGCCATGTGCGGCCAGTGAAAACCAAAATGGAAGTCCGCGAGTACGTCGAGTCAATTGAATTGCATAATCTGAAGGCGACCATGCACCATCTTTTAATGTATCTAAATAAGAAGCGTGTTGTGAATGAACTTCACGAGCAATTTCGGGTTCGCGATAAATAAGTGCGCATGCATCGAAGGGCGCAAATAACCATTTGTGTGGATCAACAATGAATGAGTCTGCATTTTCTACACCATCAAACTTTGCTCGCACTGATGGTGCACACAACGCCGCCAAACCATATGCGCCATCGACATGAAACCAGATATCGCGCTCGCGAGCTGCGGTGCTGATGCCCTTTAAATCATCGATTATTCCCAAATTTGTTGTTCCTGAAGTTGCAACAACAACAAAGACTCGCTTGGTACTAGTCGTGTGCAAAGTATCGATTGCATGAGCAACTGCATCTCCCATTAGTTTGCCATTTGCAGCAACAGGAACTTTCAAGACATCGACATCCATGACATTTGCTGCAGTTACGATAGATGAGTGTGCCTCTTCGCTACAGGCAATCACCCACCGCGTTGCTTCGGGATGCTTCTTGCGGGCTTCGGCGCGTGCTACAACTAACGCTGAGAGATTTCCAATGGTTCCACCTTGGACAAAAACACCGCCTGCAGATTCTGGCAGGCCAGCCAAATTTGATAGCCAACGGAGCGCTTGATTTTCGGCAAAGACTGCGCCCGCTCCTTCTTGCCATGAGCCCCCATAAAGCGCACTTGCCGCCACTACTAAATCAAAGAGATTTGCATACTCACTTGGCGCTGATGGAATGAAAGCTAAGTTGCGAGGGTGATCTGTTGAGATGCAGGCTTTTGCTAAAACACTTGTAAAAACCTCAAGTGCGTGGTGTCCACCTAAACCGCGCGCGGTAATTGTCTGCCCAACTTCGCTTAGTAAATCCTCTGCGGTTCGAGGACCATCTAAAGGTGGATCGTTTTTCAATCGGTCGAGACTATAAGCCAAGATTTCTTGAGCTAAGGCTTCAACCTCAGCCGTAAACTCATGCATCTCTGGCCGCTTTCTTAATAATATTTCGAAGCATTGTTGGGAAAACAATAAGGTGAAAAGGTGAAACTGCATACCAATACAACTGGCCCCCAAGCCCACGCGGATTAAATGTCGCTTCCTGCGTCACGTGAGTTTTTCCATCTTCTACCGTGACTTTAAATTCAAGCCAAGCTTTACCCGGCAATACCATTTCAGCATAGAGTTTTAAGCGATGACCTTGTTCGAGCTCTTCAACTCTCCAAAAATCCAAACTCTCACCAACGCGTAAATAATCCGGATCTCTGCGACCGCGGCGCAGTCCTACTCCGCCGACAAATCGATCAAGCACCCCACGCCCCCACCAAAGAAAGTCAGAGCCAAACCATCCATGCTCTCCTCCGATTCCTTCAATCTGTCGCCAAATCTTTTGAGCACTAATATCTGTAACTACTTCTCGATGATCACGTAAAACCATCTCGCCGGCCCATTCAGGATCACCCTGTGCTTTCTGCCATGGTGCAGTTGGGCTAGTTGCATCCGACCAACGTGTTTCAACACGGTGGTCCGTTATCTTTGAAAGTGCCAAAGTAATTGCAGTTGCAACATCGGTTAGTCCCTCTGGTGGTGGAGCAATTACTGCATCAATACTTTTAGCCGGATCTGCAACTACTTCGCTAATTAATGAGCCAACCAGCGGACGTGCGAGCGCAGTCGGCACAGGTGTAACTAAACCGATCCACAGACTTGAAAGCCCAGGAGTCAATACCGGAACTTTTATTATCAACCGCTTCTTTAACCCCGATAGTGCGGCGAATTTCTGCATCATGTCGGCATATGTGAGTACTTCAGGGCCTCCGATATCAAAGGTTCCAGATATTGGATCCTTCAATAACGCTGTGTTCTTTAGGTAATACAAGACATCGCGAATAGCTATTGGGTGAGTTCTGTTCATAACCCATTTAGGAGTAGTCATGATCGGCAAGCGATGTGTTAAATGCCGTAGCATTTCAAAACTTGCAGAGCCCGACCCAATAATAATTCCTGCACGTAGCTCAATTACAGGAACCGTAGTATGTGCCAACTGGGCACCAGTTTGCGCCCTCGATGCTAAATGTTTACTGATATTTAAATCATTAGCTATGCCGCCTAAATAGACGATCTGTAATACACCTGCTGCCTTCGCTGCCTCTGCAAAATCATGTGCCATTTTCGCTTCAATCTCATGAAAATTGGCTCCCAAATTAATTGAGTGCAACAAGTAGTACGCCGTATGAATTCCAGTTAATGCTGCATCTAAATCCGAGCGATTATCTGCGCTTCCTTCGCTGATTTCGACCGCAGATGCCCATGGCTGTCCTTTTACTTTATTGCGATCTCGCACAAGGATTCGAACATCTAGATTTTCATCAACGAGAGTGCGCACTAATCGGCCACCAACATAACCAGATGCGCCTGTGATCAGATATTTACGGTTTTCGGCTGGAGAGCTCATGCTTGAAAGCCTAGACTCACCCGCATGCAAAAGACAGTTGAAAAACCACGTGTGGTTATTCTTGGTGCAGGTTTTGGGGGTTTAACTGCCGCAAAAGCACTCGCTGATTTTGCCCAGGTGACTCTTGTCGATCGACATAATTTTCAAACTTTTCTTCCACTCTTGTATCAAGTCTCAACTGCTGGTCTTGCCGCTGACCATGTCGCACATCCTGTTCGCGGCGCGCTTCGTAATACCGGAGTCGCTTTTCGTATGGGCTCTCCAATCTCTCTCGATCATAAGAATAAAACTATAAAGCTCGATAGCAGTGAAACAATTGCATTCGACCACCTTGTCATTGCACTTGGGTCAGCCACGGCAGACTTTGGCGTGCCTGGTGTTCGCGAACATGCACTTGGCATGAAAAGTGTTCATGAGGCGATAACAATTCGTGCCGAAGTAATGCGCCGATTTGAAGATCTCTGTCGCTTCGAAGATGAAACGATTTTTTCAATTGCTGTTGTTGGCGGTGGGCCGACTGGAGTTGAAATGGCCGGTGCTTTTGCCGAACTTATTCGTGGCCCACTCAAAAATGATCAAGAACATGCCGCAGCTCATATCGATATTTATTTGATTGAAGCCGGACCTCGTTTACTTCCTAGTTTTTCTGAAAAATCATCAGCACGTACAAAACGAGATCTTGAAAAACTCGGAGTAAAGGTTCGACTCAATACTTCTGTTGCACAGATTAAGCCAAGGTTGATCGAGGTACATGGTGGAGCATCGATTCCCGCCGAAGTAACCATTTGGGCTGCCGGAGTGCAGGGCGAACCAGCTGCGGCACAATTAAACATTCCTTTAATAAATTCACGTATCGATGTTGACAACACGCTTCAAGTTAAAAACTTTCCTCATATCTGGGCAATTGGAGATATCGCTGGGATTAAAGGAGACGATGGACGTTTCTTGCCAATGGTTGCCCCCGTTGCACTTCAGCAGGGTAAATTCGTTGCCCACCAAATTCGAAGGGTGCTTAATTCGCAATCGCTACTCTCATTTAAGTACCGCGATAAAGGATCTATGGCAACAATCGGCCGACATAAAGCAGTTGTAGAAGTCAAGAGATTTAGATTAGTCGGAGTTCCCGCTTGGTATGCCTGGCTATTTTTACACTTGTTCTATCTCTTAGGAGGACGCAATAAGATTGGAACCATGGCTGACTGGACCTGGAACTATTTAACTTTCGACCGAGGTAATCGTCACATTATGGATTCCATGTAATGCCAGAGTACATAAACCTACGTGGCCATGAGCTTTACTGTTACGAGTGGGAAAACGATGGCGAGGCGATTGTTTTATTACATGGTGGCTTAAGTAAGACCGCAAGTTGGAACTACATCATGGTTCCGCCCCTTGAATCTGATTACCATGTATTTGCCTATGACCGTACGGCTCATGGATTTACAGGTGACCAAAAAGGAAGTCTGCACTTTGATTTCCAGACTCAAGAAGCCATAGCGTATTTAGAAGATGTGGTGAAAGAGCCAGCACACATAGTTGGTTATAGCGATGGCGGAATCATTGCATTGTTGGTCGCCATTAAAAGACCCGATTTAGTTAAATCTATTGTCGCAATTGGCGCTAACTATCACTACAGCGCAGCATTAAGTGAGTTCTTAGAGGCTAATGTCTCCGAGGAAGATCAGGCAGAGTACAACTTGATCTCCCCTGATGCACCGCATACTTTGCTAGAGAAGAAGCTGCGAATGAATCAGATTTGGAAAACCGAGCCTGATATTTCATTGAGTGATATCTCATCAATTCAATGCCCAGTTTTAGTTATGGCCGGTGATGATGATGTTATTAAACATGATCACACGATTGCCCTTTATGAGACATTGCCATTAGGGCAGTTAGCAATAATTCCTGGCACTTCCCATGGATTAATTAAAGAAAAACCGGCCTTAGCTACTGCAGTGATTATGCAGTTTTTAGAGGATTTGAGTTATCCGATTACTCGGCAACCTATTCGACGAACTAACAATCAACCGGAGTAATTTTTCCATTTGCAACATCGTAAATTGCCCCGCCAACCGAGACTCCGGTGTTAAGTAAGTGATAGTTTCTAACTAACTGCACGTCTTGAATCAACGCTGCTTGCTGATTGGCAACGGTTTTAAACTCAAGCTCTGATGTGTCGATTCCATATTTAGTATCGATTTCACGGTGAATCTCTGCTTCATCCACTTGGGCCATTCGGCAGTTAGTGTGCGGCATAATCAAAATACGTTTGACTCCCAGAAGATAAGTCGCCAAGACCAATGTACGTAAAACATCCTCCGTTACTCGCGCACCTGCATTACGCAGAATCTTGGCATCTCCAGATTTCATCCCAATAACTGATAAGGGATTTATACGGGAGTCCATGCATGTAACAATCGCTAAACCTTTTTGAGCAACTCCAGTGAGCTCGGAATACTTAAAGCCTTTGACATACTCTTCATTGGCTGCAATCGCATCTGCAAAATCTTCAACAGGGAATCTAGACAATGAAATCCCCTTCACTAAAAAACTACGAGCCCCCCGTCAGGATTGAACTGACGACCTGCGCATTACAAGTGCGCTGCTCTACCACTGAGCTAGAGAGGCCTACGTGCGAACACGTATCGGTCTTTCGACCAGCGGCAATTATGGCAGTGAGTTGGAAAAACTTGAAATCGAGAGCCATGGGCTGGGCAAAGGGTAGGTTATGACTGTGAGATTAGGCGTGTTAGATGTGGGTTCAAACACCATCCACCTACAAGTTATGGATGCCCACTCAGGGGCTCGTCCATCACCGACAACTAATTTCAAAGTTGAACTTCGATTGACGCAGTACCTCAATAAATCAGGGACCATCTCTGTAGAGGGCATCAAACTCCTCCATGAGGCCATTGCGGGCGCAGTGGCGCATGCGCGCGAAAATGACACTGACGAGATTTTGGCTTTTGCAACTTCAGCAATCAGGGAGGCCAAGAATGGATCTCACATTATTCAAGAGATCAATGAACGCCACCAGATTGATTTACAGATTCTTACCGGTGATGAAGAAGCAAGGATGACATTTCTTGCAGTACGGCGTTGGTTGGGCTGGTCGGCTGGAAAGCTCTTAATTCTAGATATTGGTGGAGGCTCTTTAGAGATTGCCTCTGGTGTCGATGAAAATCCAGAGGCAACACTGTCGTTGCCTCTCGGTGCTGCACGATTGACACGCGATTTCTTAAGTGGAGATCCTTACACATCAAAGGATGTGAGATTCCTAGAAGAATACGTTGCGCATAATCTTGAAGAAAAGCTACCTGCAATTCTTCGCTCCCACGATGCAAATCACTTTGTTGCAACGAGCAAAACTTTTCGTACGTTGGCACGACTTTCGGGACATTGGTTTAATGACAATCCAAAGTTTTTAGAGCTTGCAAATTTAGAGGCAATGACTTCTAAGCTTTCGGGAATGAGCGATAAAGCACGCGCTGATCTTCCTGGGGTTTCAGTAAGTCGGGCACAGCAGATTGTGGCAGGCGCAATAGTTGCACGTGCAGTGATGGATGTATTGGATATTGAAAAGGTTGAGATTTGCCCTTGGGCTCTTCGTGAAGGGATTGTTTTACGAAGACTTGATTGGATTCAAGGTTAGATTAAGCCTTAGGTGCACTAACCCAGTCAACTGCAATTATCTCCCCGTCACGGTGATGCAGAATCCATGCCTCTGCGGGCTTTAACTCTTGACCTAGCTCTTTAAAGCTTTTCTTTCCTATCAATTTCTTGAGTAACTTAGGCAAGATTGGATTATGGCTACAGATGATTGCGCCGTTGCCTCTATCCATTAAATCTTGCGCATAATCAAGGGCGGCCTCTTTGTCTTTGGCAAAACGGTATTCGCTCAGATCCGTTGAGAAAATCGGATTCATCTTTAAAGAGCGCGTCATTGGTTCAATTGTCTCAATGCAGCGCACCGCATCAGAGGAGTGAACTTCTTCAATCCCAAATGGCAAATAAATTGATAAAAGTCGCTTTGCTTGTACCTGACCAACTTGGGCTAGTGGTCGATCATCATCATCACCATCCCACTCTTCGCGTTTAATCGCTTTGGCATGACGCAGCAAAACCAATGGAGTTGTGCCAGTTCCGAACTCAAGGAAAAAATCTACAATTGATCTATCGTCATCCAAAGTTAACTTCTTACGTGCATCTGCCGGGCTTAACCATAAAATCTCATCGACTTCTTGCGGGTTAGGTTTTCCGGAAGGTTCACCATCGGCTTGCGCCGACCAATACTTAACAATCTTGCTGACGCCGTCAACAACATATGTAGCGTGCCCGAGCTCTGGACCAAAGACTGCCGAGTATCCGGTCTCTTCCATTACCTCTCTATAGGCACAGCCAATCATTGTCTCGTTGGGGTCTAATTTTCCCTTTGGCAAAGACCAGTCGTCATAACGTGGGCGATGAATTAGAGCGATTTCAACCTTGTTACTTTTACTAGTGCGCCACAGAACCGCTCCAGCAGCGTAAATAACATTATCGATGCTTGTCATTTTCTACCGATTCTTTGCATAGAGATCAATCATGGCTGCATGGACATCGGTGAGTGGCTTACCTTTTTCATCATCGCTTTTTCTAATCCACTCAGTACCGGTTAATTTCCAACTAGATGTCTTGTCTGAAAGCCCTAAATCGAGTATTCCTTGCAGTCTTTGGTGATGCTCTTTCTTATCCACCCGGATTAAGCTCTCAACACGGCGATCAAGATTGCGACCCATTAAATCAGCGCTTCCAATCCAATATTCATCGTCTCCACCGTTTATAAAATGGAAGATGCGTGAATGTTCAAGGAAGCGACCTAAAACAGATTTCACCGTAATATTTTCTGATACTCCAACTAGACCGGGTTGCACCGCGCATATTCCTCTAATTAATAACTCAATTTTTACTCCAGCATTCGATGCTTCATAGAGTTTTGCCACAAATGTTTCATCGAGAATCGAGTTCAACTTAAATTGAATTCCTGCTGGCTTACCAGCTTTTGCATTTTCTATCTCGCGATCTATCCGCTCTGTGATGCCCGAACGAAGAGTTCGTGGTGCAACAAGTAAACGCGAATACGTTGACTGCGGAGCAAAGCCTGATAGCTGATTAAAGAGTTTGGTGAGATCTTCGGTGAGTTCGATATCAGTACTGAGGATTCCAAGATCTTCATACATCCGAGCTGTCTTTGGATTGTAATTGCCGGTTCCGATATGACAGTACCGTCGAAGACCCTGTGGTTCGTCGCGAATAACCAGTGAAAGCTTCGCATGAGTTTTTAAACCCATAAGGCCGTACACAACATGCACTCCTGCTGCTTCAAGCTTTCTTGCCCAACGCACATTTGCCTGCTCATCAAAGCGCGCGCGGATTTCGATAACTGCCAGCACCTGCTTGCCCGCTTCGGCCGCTTCAATAAGAGCTTCAATAATTGGCGAGTCACCAGATGTCCGATACAGAGTCTGCTTAATCGCAAGTACATGAGGGTCCTGTGCCGCGCTCTGCAAGAAGTGGACAACGGATGAAGTAAAGGATTCATAGGGGTGGTGGAGCAGAATCTCACCTTGGCGAATTGCTGCAAAGAACAAATCTGTATCTTCTGCATCGACTTCAGAGAGTGCATGAGCGGTGCGGGATCTGAATTTTTCATACTTTAGTTCTGGAAATCCAAGGTCTGCAATCTTATGAAGAGCAGTTAAATCTAGTGGTGAAGGTGCATGGATGATGTTCTCTTCATTAATTCCGAGCTCTTGGGCCAATCGGTTAATTAATTTAGCGTCAACTCCATTTTCAATCTCAAGGCGCACTGGTGGCCCAAAGCGCCGGCGGGATAATTCTGCCTCAAGCGAGAGCAAAATATCTTCAGTCTCTTCCTCATCGAGTTCAATATCTTGATTTCGAGTAACACGAAATGTGTAGTGTTCTTCGACAATCATTCCGGGGAAAAGCTCTTGAAGGTTGATTGCAATAAGTTCTTCAATGGTGATAAAACGCGTAGAGCGAGTCTTAGCGGTCGCGATAAATCTAGGCAGAATCTCAGGGACTTTGACGCGCGCAAAAAACTCTTCGTGAGTTTCTGGGTTCTTCACAATGACGGCGAGATTGAGAGAGAGACCTGAGATATATGGAAAAGGATGAGAAGGATCAACGGCTAGCGGAGTCAGAACTGGGAAAATTCGATCTTGGAATAACTTGCTGACATAGCTGCGCTCGGTGTCATCAAGATTTTCCCAGTGAATAAACTCGATACCTTGTGCTTTTAGTTGCGGAACAATATCTTCATGCAGAGTATGTGATTGGCGCTCAACCAAGGCTTTAGTCCGCGTAGAAATCTCTGCCATTAAATCTCGCGGTGCAAAACCTGCAACATTTCTTACAGTGATATCGTTTTCAATCTTGCTCATTAAAGTAGCGACACGGACCATAAAAAACTCATCTAGGTTTGATGAGAAAATCGCAAGAAAACGAAGGCGTTCAAGAAGTGGAATTGAAGGATCCTCAGCGAGTTCAAGAACTCGTTGGTCAAAGGAGAGCCAACTAAGCTCTCGATCCGTTACATTTTCAAACTTCATGGGTCCATCCTTCAGTTCAATTGTGAACTATGAGTGTCTATAGTATGGCCAAGGGGTAAATCACCGAAAATTTCGCGCTCAGTGGGCCTAACTGGCAGACTTAATCCCATGATTACCAACTACTGGATGAGTCCAGAGACAACGTCGGTAAATCGATTACCTATGCTCAACATCGAGCACATTGAAAAGATCTCCCTCGATGGCATTTGGAGATTTCAATTGCTGCGCTCTCCTTTAAATCAACTTAGTAAAAAGTGGTCACGTATTCCAGTTCCCGGCTTATGGACGATGCAACCCGAGAGCGACGTATTTTTTGATAAACCAATATATACAAATGTGCAGATGCCCTTTGAGGAACAGCCACCTTTTGTTCCTTCAGAAAATCCCCATGGGGTTTATGAGAGGGATTTTGATCTACCTGAAGCGTGGAGAGATAAGCGGATCGTTTTGCATCTGGGCGGATATGAATCTGTTGCCCTAGTTTTTATCAACGGCGTAGAAGTAGGTTTAACTAAAGATTCGCGACTTGCGGCTGAGTTTGATATCACGAACTTTGTACATGGCGGCTCAAATGTTTTGCGAATTGATGTTACTAAATGGTCCGATGCCAGCTTCATAGAGGACCAAGATCAATGGTGGCATGGCGGAATAACGCGCTCAGTAAAACTAATAGCTACAAATAAAGTCTTCATCGAACGTCTGTATACGACTGCTGGTCTAGAAAAGGACTGCTCAACTGGTTCGTTGAATATCCGTGCACACATTGCCAGCATAGAAAACCTTTCAACTGATGGCTACACGATTCAAACATCTATCGACGAACTGCCAAAAAATAAGAGCGCACGTATGCAGGCCACCGTCAAGACTTTCAAAGCCCCTCTTTGGACCCAAAGAGATGAGGCGTTGAAACTCAGAAGTGATGAATATTTCCACGGAAAATTTTGGCATGGCAATATGCCAGAGGATGCACAACAAGCAATCTTAGAAAATGAACCCTGGCCTGCGGGCAAAGTTGAGTTAAACACAAGAATTGCCAAGATTAAGCCCTGGTCTGCTGAAGAACCAACGCTATACACGCTTCATATTGAGTTAATTGACCCGTCGGGACGCGTTGTTGAAGTCTCATCGCAACGTATCGGCTTTAGATCCGTCAAAGTTATTGGGCAAGATTTGTTAGTTAACGGTAAGCCGGTAATTTTCTATGGAATAAATCGTCACGATTTCAACCGCTTTACAGGTCGAGCCTTGACACGTGAAGATATGCGCGAAGACTTACTAGAACTCAAGCGGTGGAATTTCAACGCTGTGCGAACTTCACATTATCCAAATGATCCAGCCTTCTTAGACTTATGTGATGAGTTAGGTTTTTATGTTATTGGTGAGGCAAATATTGAGGCCCATGCATTTATCTCTTCAATATGTGATGACCCTAAGTATTTAACAGCTTTTGTTGATCGAGTCGGCAGAATGATTCAACGAGATATCCACCATCCTGCAGCCATCATGTGGTCACTCGGAAATGAATCTGGTGCTGGCGCAAATCACGAAGCTGCTGCGGCATATGCACGAGCCTTTGATACGTCTCGCCCACTTCACTATGAGGGTGGCATTCGCGGTAATTGGATGGGCAGTCACTCGCTCACAGATGTTATCTGCCCAATGTATCCGGCAATCAGCGCGATAAAAGAGTATGCGACTTCGAAAAAGGCTGATCGGCCATTAATTATGTGTGAGTACTCGCATGCAATGGGTAACTCAAATGGAACCCTTGCAGAGTATTGGAAAGTTATTGAATCAACCCCAGGCCTTCAGGGTGGATTCATCTGGGAGTTTTGGGATCATGGACCTGTTCAGACAATGCCGGATGGCAGCACGCGAAATGCATATGGTGGAGATTTCGGCGAAGAAAAACACGATGGAAACTTTTGTTGTGACGGAATGGTCTTTCCTGATCGCTCTGCAAAGCCTGCAATGCATGAGTTTAAAGCTATTGCCGCACCAGCAACGATTACTGCGGGCAAGATCTCCTCGGGTGAGTTCAAGATCTTCAATAAACAGTTCTTCAAAGACTTAAGTGAGTACGAAGTAAATTGGACAATTACTTGTGACGGAGTGATCTCCGATAGCGGTCATGTGAAGTTACAAAAAGTGGCACCACGGAAGACATCCTCTTTTATCATCAAATCTGCATTTCTTACCAAGCCCCAAGAAGTCGGTGAGCGTTTCATAAACTTTACGTTGGCGCGCATTCATGCAACATCATGGTCGCCATCAATGAGCGAAGTTGGATGGAACCAAATTTCTCTATCGTCACGGGCATTGCAAGTTGAAGCATCAATGAAGTCTGAGATATTTTCAGATGTTGTCGATGATTTTGGTTTGATTGTTTTGCCGTACGGAGTCGTGCCGCCTGTCATCTCGCTATGGAGAGCACCAACTGACAATGATCGCATTGGACATATTGCAACTAAATGGAATCGATGGGGATTGCGAGATATCGATCGAACAGACTGCGTAATCTCTCAAAGTGGAACTAGCACTACGATAAATAATGTATGGCAAACAAGTACAGGAATCTCTTTTAAGCACACTCAACTGATTACTCCTGTGGCCAATGGTTTTAAAGTTAAAGAGAGTGTTGTGCTGCCGAAGCAGTTGAGTGATGTCGCCCGAGTGGGAATTAACTTCGAGTTAGATGGTTCGCTCTGTGACTTAATGTGGTTTGGCTCTGGCCCACATGAGACTTATCCAGATCGAAAGATTGCACGTATTGGCCGCTATTTATCTACTGTGGCCGCCCAATATGTTCCATATATTCGTCCTCAAGAAAACGGCGGCCATAATGGAGTTCGCTGGTTTGAACTTACTAACGCTACTGGGCATGGAGTTCGCGTTCAATTATCACGACCATTACAGGTTTCAGTGACTCCTAATCGAGCAGTCGACTTAGCAGATGCCACGCATGATGTAGAAGTTACTGCTTGCGCAAATACCGTTGTCTACATTGACGGGGCACATCGCGGAGTTGGTACTGCTTCATGTGGCCCTGACACTTTGAGTCAATACTTAATCAAACCAGGCTTACACACATGGGAGTGGATCGTTACCTCAATCTAAATGTGTAAGCGGCCAATGAATAGCGATTGGATACTTACACGTGCGACCATCTCCAGAAGACTTTCCACGGGCGCGTCGCCACATCCAAGGCAGTGCGAAGGTTATAAACCAGAGCGAAGTTACTAGGGCCCGCATAATCTTTGGCTTTGGTTTTACTGGTGGAAGCGGTTCGCGCCAACCTGGGTTAAAAGGGAGTTCTAAAAGTTCAAGAACAGCTTGTGCCACACGTTCATGACCTATTTCATTTAAATGCAATCGATCAAATGCTAATAATCTGCGGTCACTGAAAGCGATCTCCTCGTTTGCATCCGCAACTATTGCGCCTACCTCAAATCCAACTGCTCTAACATTTTGATTAAACTCTCTAAATCTCTGCTCCCACATTTTGGCCGAGCGGCCCGTATTTCCTGTTTTTTCTAATACAGTAAATAGCAATAACGTCGCACCTGATGCCGCTAAACGACGTACAGCATCGGCATAGAGTGGTAGTACAAGCTCTGCTTTATAACCCGGACGGATTACATCATTGGCACCGGCGTGAAATGAGATCAGAGTTTGTGATCCATTCACTTGTGAAATCGCTGCATCAATCTGCTCATCGATTACTTGTTGCACTAACTTTCCACGAATTGCCAAGTTTGCATACGTGAAATCTGGATGGTGCCGAGCCATTACATCAGCGGTTCGATCAGCCCAGCCTCTGTATTGACCATATTTCTTCTCATCACACATGCCCTCTGTATAGGAGTCGCCAAGTGCAATAAAGCGGGAATAAATCATGAAATTAGCCTTTGCGACGTGCCTGGTCTACAAAGAAGAGGGCGATAGCGGTTGCAACACTGGCGTTAAGGGATTCGGTTGTTGCACTTATTGGAATTGAGATAACAAGGTCGCACTTTTCTCGCGTGAGACGCGCTAATCCTTTTCCTTCGCTTCCAACCACAATCATGATCGCCTCTGAGGCAATCTTCATTGTGCTGATTAACTCCTCAGACTCACCATCAAGGCCAACAACAAAGAGGCCTTCTTTCTTTGCTGCATCAATTGTGCGGGCAAGGTTTGTCACTTGTGCGATTGGCAAACGGGCTGCCGCCCCCGCCGATGATTTCCACGCTGAGGCAGTCATTGCCGCAGCACGACGTTCGGTCATGATTACTCCTGCAGCACCAAAGGCAGCTGCACTTCGAATAATCGCTCCAAGGTTACGTGGGTCGGTTACACCATCGAGTGCAACAACAAGGGCGGGATACTTTGCTCGTTGCATGATCTCTTCAAAACTTGAATACTGAAAAGGTTTGATTGCAAGAATAATTCCCTGACTATTTGGTGATATTCCCTCAACTTCTGCACGATGGGCTTCACGAATAGGTAAACCCAAATGCAAAGCAAGTTTTAACGACTCTGCGACACGATCATCGACTTCAATACTGCGCGCAACTAGCAACTCGGTCGCTGGAACACTTTCTCGTAGCGCTTCGAGAACTGCATTTCGGCCAGCAACGATTTCACCTCTTGGGCGATCACCTCGTGGCGCTCTAGCGGGTCTAATCTCTTTTCCATCACTGCGACCACTTGTTACTTTTCTTGCACCGCTCGAGGCAGATGTGGACTTAGCTGCACTTTTTTTAGCTACGGCTTTTTTGCGCTTTGCTGCTGCGTGGTATGGGCGGTCTTCAGCCTTAGGAGTTGGCCCTTTTCCACTAAGACGTTTTTTATTTTTTCCGCCAGTGCCAGTTGAAGGCCCTTTTTTCGATGCGCGGATAGCGCCCTTGCGGGATGAATTTCCGGCCATCGTTAACTCTTTTCCATAATCGACCAACGCGGCCCTTGTGCAGTGTCCTCAATTGTAATTCCTAAAGCAAGCAACCCATCACGGATGGCATCAGAGGCCTTAAAATCCTTACGCTCGCGTGCAGATGCGCGCTCTTGAAGAGCTAACTTAACTACCCCATCCATCGCATGCGTCATATCATTTCCGGATTTGTCCTCGAAATGTGAATCACATGGGTCGCACCCTAATATCCCTAATGCTCCACGGATCTCACTTGCACTCTTAGAGACAACTACATGATCTGCATCAGTTATCCCTTGATTTCCAGTTCGTAGATTTTCGGAAATCGTTGCAAGCCCTGTCGGAACGGCCAAGTCATCGTTCATGGCCGCAGAAAAAGCGTCGCTGACTATTGGAGTTGGTAGCTCACCCATCATCTCAGTAGCGCGCTTTAAAAAAGCTTCGATTCTGCGAAATGCCACCGCCGACTCATCTAGTGCAGATTCAGAGTATTCGAGCATTGAACGATAATGAGCACTGCCCAGATACCAGCGCAGTTCGATTCCTCGCACACGCTCTAAAATAGTTTCAACCAGTAAAGAGTTGCCAAGTGATTTACTCATCTTTTCACCTGATTGTGTAACCCAAGCATTGTGCAGCCATCGCTTAGCAAATCCATATCCAGCGGCCTCTGATTGTGCAATTTCATTTTCATGGTGTGGAAAAATTAAATCTAATCCTCCACCGTGAATATCAAAACTCTCTCCAAGATAGGTATGCGCCATCGCAGAGCACTCCAAGTGCCAACCAGGCCGACCGGCACCCCACGGCGTTGGCCATGAAGGCTCCCCTGGCTTTGCCGCTTTCCACAGAGCGAAATCTCTAGGATCTCTCTTCATTGAGATTGCACCATCTGTATCGGCGGCGGGCATTAAATCATCAATGCGTTGACCAGATAAAACTAAATACCGTTGCAACTTTCGAACTTCTAAATAGACATCGCCATTACCTGGCGCATATGCCGAGCCATTGTCAATCAGAATCTGCATAAGTTCAATCATCTGAGTGATATGACCTGTTGCTCGAGGCTCGTATGTGGGCGGTAAAACGTTGAGCGCTGAAAAGGCAGCAGTAAACTCGCGTTCATATTTCATAGCATGAGCCCACCAAGGGGTTTTTTCTTGCGCAGCCTTTTGTAAAATCTTGTCATCAATATCTGTGACGTTGCGGATGAAACTTACTTCGAAGCCACTGTGCATCAGCCAGCGACGCAAAATATCAAAGTTAACGGCACTTCTGATATGCCCAATATGCGGAGAGGCTTGTACCGTTGCACCACAGACATAAATTGAAACCTCACCGCTCTTTAGTGGAGTGAAAACTCCAACCTCTCGAGTGGCAGTGTCATACAAGTTCAGTGCGGACATTGTGTAATTCTACTGCTTGTAAACAAGGGCGGATGCAATAGCTGCGACACCCTTGCCCTCACCCGTTAATCCCATGCCATCGGTGGTGGTGGCCGATAGCGAAACACTTGCGCCGTTTAGCGCCTTAGATAGCGCTGCGATTGCTTCGCTGCGACGTGGGCCAATCTTTGGTCGGTTACCAATTATCTGTACAGTGACATTTGAAATTAAGAATCCATTTTTTGTAATTATTGATAACGTCTCTTGAAGCAACTGCACTCCGGATGCACCTGCGTATTCAGGGCGATCTGTGCCGAAGTTGCTTCCCAAATCACCAAGCTGTGTTGCAGCCAGCAAAGCATCACATATGGCATGAGCTGCAACGTCGCCATCGGAATGTCCTTCTACTCCAACTTCGTTGGGCCAGAAAAGACCTGCTAACCACAACGGGCGACCAACACCATATGCATGCGCATCGGTTCCAATACCTGTTCTGAAAGTTTCATTAAATCCAAGAAAAGAAAGTGCCCTGTTTAAATCTGAAGGGTTGGTTATCTTTAACGCTCTTTCTTCTCCGTTAATTATCTTTACTCTGCCGCCATTTGCCTCTATAAGCGCGCCATCATCGGTAGCTTCTGTACCAAGTTCATGCCCCTGCTTTAAAACCGATGTTTTGAAACCTTGAGGAGTTTGAATACTCATAAGAGAGGATCTCTCTGGTGTAGAAACAACATAGCCATCATCGCCCATGACTTTAACTGTGTCGACTACCGCAATAGCAGGGACGACAGCATTTTCCCCGCCAAGTAATACATCGATAACTCGTTGGGCTAAATCGCTGCTAGCTAAAGCCCGTGCTGCGTCATGGACCAAAACATAATCACCTGTTGCTAGAGCTAGTGCATTTCGAACACTGGCCGAGCGTGTAGCACCGCCAGTTACAACGGTAATCTCTGTACCGACAAGATCGCTGATTTTTTCCTCAAAGCCAGCTGGCGCTGTGATGATTATCTGGTCAACAAGTGGCGCTAAGGATGCAACGGCATGCTCGATTAGGGTCCGATCACCCAATTGGATAAATGCTTTTGGGAAACCTGCACCGAATCTCTCACCACTGCCAGCGGCGGCGATGATGGCGGTTACAGACATAAAATTTAAGAAGCGAGAACCTCGTCAAGGATCGTTGCAGCCTTCTCCTCATCGGTTCGCTCAGCAAGAGCAAGCTCTGAGATCAAGATCTGCTTCGCCTTGGCGAGCATGCGCTTTTCACCTGCGGATAAGCCACGGTCTAAGTCGCGACGGTACAAATCACGAACAACTTCTGCGACCTTGATGACATCACCAGATGCTAATTTTTCAAGATTAGCTTTGTATCGACGAGACCAGTTTGTTGGCTCTTCTGTATATGGCTGGCGTAGAACGTTAAAGACACGATCTAAACCATCAGAATCAACAACATCACGGACGCCTACAAGATCTACATTCTCTGCAGGAACTCGAACAGTGAGATCTCCTTGAGCAATCTTCAAGACTAAATAGGTCTTCTCTTCACCTTTAATCACGCGCATCTCAATTGCTTCAATGAGAGCTGCTCCGTGATGGGGATAAACAACGGTTTCGCCGACCTTAAATGTCATGTGTTGCCCTTCGCTAGAGGGCAATTGTACCAGCGATTTTGCATCGAGTCACCTGGCGATAAAGAGCATAAAGTCAGCGTATTTCGCTACTTATTTCATGTGAGAGAATATGCCTCATGCGACGTACATGTATTGCACTAATGTCATTAGCACTTACATTTTCACTAACTGCATGTGGAGCAGGATTTAACGCCTCTACACGCCAGGTTAAACAAGTAAGCGATGGTGTTGAGGCATCAATCTCAACTAATGAGAATTTAATTAAAGCAGTGAATGTTCTTGTTGTTGAGACCGCTGATGGAGCAGGAGTATTAGTAGGCACGGTTGTTAACGCTCTGCCTGCAGAGGATGCACTCCTAGGTATTGCAATTAATGGCGTCGTTGCGACAGTGACTGGAAATAACTCGCTGATTCAAAATGCTCCAATTACTTTTGAGGGCGAAGTTGCAACTTCTAAAGCAGTTGTACCAGGCCTAAATGCAAAAGCTGGATCACATGTACAAGTAACGTTCTTCTTTGCACATGCAGGTGAGTTAACTATTCAAGCTTTAGTTCGCGCTCAATCTGATGCTTACGCAGGTATTACTGCTTAAAGTAGTTTTACTTCTTTCCCTGATTTGCTACTGCAGCGATTGCCTCTTTGGCCGCCTCTGGATCTAGGTACTCTCCGCCTTTTATAACAGGTGTGAAATCAGCGTTGAGTTTGTAGTACAGAGGAATTCCTGTTGGAATATTTAATCCAGCAATGTCACTATCGCTGATTCCATCAAGGTGCTTGACGAGTGCCCGTAATGAATTGCCATGTGCCGTGACCAGGACGCGCTTTCCTTTTTTCAAATCTGGAACAATATTTTCATGCCAATATGGCAACATGCGCTCGATTACATCTTTGAGACATTCGGTCTTTGGCGCGCTTATGTCGGCATAGCGAGGGTCTTTACTCTGTGAAAACTCATCGTTGTCATCGATTGCTGGAGGTGGGACATCAAATGAGCGGCGCCATAGCTGGAACTGCTCTTCGCCATATTCGGCCAGGGTCTGAGCCTTATCTTTTCCTTGGAGCGCACCATAGTGACGCTCATTGAGGCGCCATGAACGCTGCACTGGAATCCAGTGGCGGTCGCAAGCATCAAGTGCCAACTGCGATGTGTGGATTGCACGGCGAAGAAGTGAGGTATGAAGTAGATCTGGCAAGAGTCCGCGTTCTGCTAACAGTGCTCCTCCACGACGTGCCTCTGATTCACCTTTGTCGGAAAGTCTGACATCGACCCATCCAGTGAATAGGTTTTTGGCATTCCATTCGGATTCGCCGTGGCGCAGAAGTATTAACTCAAAGTTGCTCATGGCTACATCCTAAACCAGATGTTTGAAAGCCTCTAAATTATTGAGTGATTCACCACGTGATACCCGCCAAGCCCACTCGCGCCTAATGGCATTGGCAAAGCCAATCTCAAGGAGTGGATTAAAGGATGAATCGGAAACTTGGAGCACCGCACCGAGCAATCGATCAATTTCACGATCTGACACGGCAGAAATTGGCAGGCGACCAACGAGGAAAATATCGCCAAGTTCGTTTATCGCAAAGGCAATGCCATATAGCGATGCGTTCTTGGCTAAACACCATGCATGCACAGCTGCCTCATTATCATCGGGTTTTCGGATGACGAAGGCGTTGATACTCAATGAGTGATCACCAACTATAAGCGCACAGTGGGTTTGTAATTTCTTCTCACCGGGCAAAGTAACTAAAAAAGTATTGAGATCTTTTCTCTCACTCTCTAAATCATGGGAGTGTAAAAACTCTTCAATAGTAACTCTAGGGTCGATCGCTGCCATTACTGTCCCGAAATTTTAGCGGCCGCTTTATTTTCAGTGATCACTTGGTCATAAATATCCAAAGTTCCGCGTGCCGTTGCATCCCAACCAAAGTGCGATGCGTGTTCAATCGCTCCCATTGATAGTAATACTCGACGCTGAGGCTCTTGCAATAAACGGGCAATCACTGATGACCAAGCTTTAGGATCATGCCCATCAACGAGTACTCCAGAAATTCCATCTGCGACCGCTGTTCGTAAACCACCAACAGCCGTTGCAATAACAGGTGTCCCGCAGGCTTGTGCTTCGAGTGCAACTAAACCAAAGCTTTCAGAGTAGCTTGGAACACAAACTAGATCTGCAGCTCTATACCAATCAACTAAATTTTTACGAGGTACTGGTGGAGCAAAGCGAACAACATCATCAATTGCCAACCATGTGGCCAACTCTTTAAGTCTTTCGACCTCTTCGGTATTAGCACCGGATGCTCCACCTACAATATTTATGATTAACTGTGGGCGCATCTGCGGTGAGTGTTTTACCAGTTCTGATGCTGCACGAATTAATACCTCTGGACCTTTGTGAGGTTGAATGCGTCCAACAAATGTCACGACCAAAGCATTTTCTGGCGTTCCGGTGCGCTCCCGAGATAATCGACGGCCATCACCTGGAGTAAAGGTATATAAATCAACGCCGGGGCTGACAACATGCACAGTGTCGGGGCAAGCGTCATAGAGTGAAACAAGACTGGCAGCTTCAGAATCGGTGTTAGCGATTAGTGCTTGTGCCGATGCGGCAACTTGTGATTCACCTTGCACTCTAATCATTGGTTCAGGTGTTTCGCCCTCAGCAAGATTTAGATTCTTCACTCTAGCCATCGTGTGCATTGTGTGAATGAGTGGGATGTGTAGTTGTGCGGCTGCAGGCATTGCCACTTTTCCAGAGATCCAATAGTGCGAATGTATGGCATCGTAATTTTCGCTCTTTATAATTCGAAGAAACTCTTTAGATAGCCCGACGATGTGGGTGGGTAACTGCTCTTTTGTGAGGTGGCCATGCCCGCA
>WLOR01000010.1 GCA_009699165.1 Actinomycetota bacterium
TCCTTTGGATTTTTTTGCTTCAAATTTTGAACCCCCTCTTGATTAAGGTATTTATGACATCAGAGTTCGAGAAGGGTTGGCAGTTTGGTTTGGTTGGTGGCGCAAAGGCATGGATTCCATATTGGAATATCGATACTTTCTTCACACAGTTTCTTTTAGGCTCCCTCGTTGCTCTATTTCTTGCAGATCGAAAAAGCCGCCTAGCATCTTCTAGCATCAAGTTTGATATAGGTGCGCTGATATCTTTAACTGCTGCAATTGTTCTCGTGCTTACAAGAGTTACTCCTGGAGCCCCCGACTCATTTACTAATCAGCCATATGCAGCACCGTGGTTTTCAATGCTTATCGCCATTTTCTTAGGATGTAGCGCTTCAAGCATGTATGTATGGAGATTCTTAGATAACCGTTTTGCGGTATTTCTCGCAACTATTTCCTTTGGTGTATATCTATGGCATTACTTTGTAATAAGCATCTTTGCTAACTCATATTTTAAGGATTTTCAATACTTCGGAGTTGGGTCAATTTTACGTTGGGCATTCATTTCATCACTGGTGATTACAATTGCAATCTCAATAGCGACATTGAGTTGGTACTTTTTTGAAAAACCGATAATTAAACAGGTAAAGCTCATTAGAAATAAACAAAAAGCTGCCAACGACTAAGCGTCGATGTGATCGCGATCAATTTCAGCGTTAGAGATGAACTCTTTACGTGGTGCAACATCGCTGCCCATTAATAGTTCAAACATAGCTTCTGCCGCATTTGCATCAGCGACCGTAATACGGCGCAGAGTGCGTGCATCTGGGTCCATAGTCGTCTCGCGAAGTTGATCGGCATCCATTTCGCCTAGGCCTTTATAGCGTTGAATCGGCTCTTTCCACTTCTTACCATTCTTAACTAATTCGCCCGTGACCTTTTTCATCTCATCATCGCTGTAGGTATAGATGTACTGGCCCTTTTTGCCTCCGCCACCCATTACTTCTATGCGGTGTAACGGTGGAATCGCTGCAAATACTCGACCCGAATCAATGAGTGGGCGCATGTATCGATACATCAACGTCAGCAATAGGCAGCGGATATGCGCGCCGTCGACATCAGCATCTGACATTAATATAACTCGACCATAACGTGCTTCATCGAGTTCAAATGATTTTCCTGAGCCCGCGCCTATAACCTGAATAATTGAGCCGCACTCTTTATCTTCTAACATCTGTGAAAGCGATGCCTTTTGTACGTTGAGAATCTTTCCACGAATCGGCAATATGGCTTGGAACTCACTATTACGAGCGGCCTTCGTAGTACCAAGGGCTGAATCACCTTCGACGATAAACAACTCAGTACGTGTCACATCCTCTGAGCGGCAATCTGAGAGCTTTGTAGGCAGCGAAGAAGATTCGAGTGCGTTCTTGCGGCGTTGTAGGTCCTTGTGCGCACGAGCACTGATTCGAGTACGAGATGCTGCCGCGATCTTTTCAAGAACTAATCGACCATTAGCTTTATCAATTCGCTTAGTTGTATTGAAATACTCTTTCATCTTATCTGCTACAACGGCGGCAACAATGCGAGTTGCTGCAGCTGTTCCAAGAACCTCTTTTGTCTGACCTTCAAACTGTGGCTCTGACATTCTTACCGTAACAACGGCCGTCATGCCTTCGAGGATGTCATCTTTAATAACATCGACCTCTTTATTTGATAACGTCTTAGTAGATCTCAGCGCTTCATTAATGACTTTGACAAGTGAGCGCTCAAATCCCATGACGTGCGTGCCACCCTTAGGTGTAGCAATAATGTTGACGAACGAGCGCTGGGTAGTTTCAAAACCATTTCCCCACTTCATGGCGATATCAACTTCCATATCGCGCTCGACCTCTGTCGAGACCATATGACCTTTGTCATCTAATACAGGCACGGTCTCTTGATAGTGACCAGTACCGTAGATACGAATCACATCACCAACTGGCTCGTCTGGTTGCAAGAAATTACAGTACTCAGTGATTCCGCTTTTATGGAAAAAGGTTTCAGTTGTCTTAGTTTTATTACGATTATCATTAACAATGAGAGTTAAACCAGGGACTAAATACGAAGTCTGGCGTGCGCGGTCATAGATTTCACTGAGCTCTAACTCGGCCTCTTTTAAGAAAATCTGCTTATCTGACCACCATTTAATTCGTGTGCCAGTTACTTTGCTTGAAATCTTTCCAATTACCCGAAGGCCAGACTGTGGTTCGAAGTTAGCTTTAGGCCCTTCGCCATCAAAAACACCTGCTGTGCCACGTTGAAATGACATCCAATAAATCTTTCCATCACGATCTACTTCTGCATCAAGTCGAGATGCAAGGGCATTGACAACCGATGCACCAACACCATGGAGTCCACCTGATGCGGCATAAGATCCACCGCCAAACTTTCCACCAGCATGGAGTTTTGTGAGTACAACTTCCACGCCAGTAAGCCCGGTTTTTGGCTCTTTATCAACAGGAATTCCGCGACCATCGTCATGTACTTCTACAGAGCCGTCGGCTTCGAGATTAATCTCAATCTTTTTGCAATGGCCTGCTAAAGATTCATCGACTGAGTTATCAATAATTTCCCATAGGCAGTGCATTAATCCGCGAGAATCAGTTGAACCGATATACATTCCTGGGCGTTTGCGAACTGCATCAAGGCCTTCAAGTACCGCTAAATCCTTGGCGGTATAGCTATCCTGCACATAATTCAAAGTTGGTGCATCTTTATCGGCCACGGGGCGAAAGGTTATATGCCCATTGGCCTTATCTGCCGTAAGCGCGCCGAATACGTCTCATATAGTGATAAGTTCGCGCAATTCTCCATATTCTCAGCAAATATCCTCGATATTAACGAGCGGGGAATATCTAGACATGGTTTGATGTTCCCTAGGAAGTAGAACACTAAGAACGGAGAGAGATATGTCAGATCAATTGATGCTCGAATCAGTACCTCTTAACGCCCTTGACCGCTGTGATCGATGCGGAGCCCAGGCATACGTACGGGCAGTACTTCTCAACGGTGGAGAACTTATGTTCTGCGCACATCATGGCAAGGAATACGCAGAGAAGCTCAAGAGCGTTGCTGCCACGATTATCGACGAGAGCGAAAAGCTCGTCGAAACTCCAGCTATCTAGTAAATCTCACTGGCAATTAACTGCTTGGTTGAGTAATCGCCTTATGGCTGCCATCACACCACGGCTTATCTTTACTTAAAGAGCACCCGCAAAACTTCACGTTCTCTTTCGTTTCAAGAATATTGCCTTGCGCATCTACAAAATCAACCGCTCCTAGAATCTTGATAGATCCACTGACAGGGTTGATATAGATAGTTGGATTAGCCATTTTAATCTAGGTAGTCGCGTAGGACCTGGCTGCGAGATGGGTGACGAAGCTTTGACATCGTCTTAGATTCAATCTGGCGGATACGCTCACGTGTTACTCCGTATACCTTTCCAATTTCATCCAAAGTCTTTGGCTGACCGTCGGTTAAACCAAATCGCATCGCTACAACACCGGCTTCACGCTCTGACAAAGTATCCAGAACCGAGTGCAACTGCTCCTGCAGTAAAGTAAATGAAACAGCATCGGCTGGAACAACTGCCTCACTATCCTCAATGAGATCTCCGAACTCTGAATCTCCTTCTTCACCGAGTGGAGTATGAAGTGAGATTGGCTCGCGACCATACTTTTGAACTTCAACGACTTTTTCAGGAGTCATATCGAGCTCTTTAGCTAACTCTTCTGGGGTCGGTTCGCGGCCCAGGTCTTGCAACATCTGTCGCTGTACACGGGCTAACTTGTTAATAACTTCAACCATGTGAACCGGGATACGGATCGTACGAGCCTGATCAGCCATTGCACGTGTAATAGCTTGGCGAATCCACCAGGTTGCATATGTTGAGAACTTATAGCCCTTTGTGTAGTCAAACTTTTCGACTGCGCGAATAAGACCTAAGTTTCCTTCTTGAATTAAATCTAGGAAAAGCATTCCACGACCTGTATAACGCTTTGCAAGCGATACAACTAGTCGAAGGTTTGCCTCAAGTAAATGATTCTTTGCGCGCTTGCCATCTTCGACAAGCCATTCCAACTCGCGCTTTAACTTCTTCTCAAGTTTCTTTTCGCTCTTCAACTTTGACTCGGCAAATAGGCCGACTTCAACGCGTGTAGCTAACTCAACTTCAAGCTCTGCGTTAAGGAGTGCAACGCGACCGATCTGCTTGAGGTAATCCTTTACAGGATCTGCAGTTGCACCAGCGGTCATGACTGTCTGCTCAGGCGGTAAATACTTAATTTCGCGCTGAACAATCTTCATTTTTTCTATGAAATAGTTGAGTAAGTCTTCAAGGTTCTTCAGTGATCCAAGAGTAACCGCCTCAGCAGCTGTCTTAGCCGATTTCTCGGTAAAGGTCTTCATCTCAAACTGCTGTTGAATCTGCTTATACGTCAACGCCTTGGATTCAGCTTCTGCAATTCCATAACGAGTAGGTGTTGCAGCGTTGTTGATTTTGGCGTTAATCGCCTCAATAACAATGTTAACGTTTCTTAAATCCTTCTTTAGCTTCTCGCGCTCGTTCTTATCTTCTTCTTCATCTTCGGCTTCAGAATCTGCCAAAGTAAATGAACCTTTTGCCTTACTCGACTCGTCAGAAAGAGTTACCACGCGAACTTTTTCTTCAGATTCAGCGTCAACTAACTCAACAGCCTCGGCAATCAACGTCTCTACATCTTCAAGTTCAACTTCTTCAAGTTCAACTTCTTCTCCATCAATACTTACGATGGCCGGTTTAGCCGCTTTGACATCGGCTTTTGCCGCTGGTTTTACTTCCTTAACAGCTTCGATGGCTGCAGGCTTTGGAGCGATGAGTTCGTACTCACTCTTTTTCAAGATACGAGCCGGTGTTCCAAGACCAGACTTGCGAAGTTTCTCAATAATTACTGGGATTTCAAGAGCTAATGCGCGAGCTTCATCAACTAAGTCTTTGTCAATCTTCTTAGGAATACGGTGGATTGATGTAACTCCACGACTTTCTAGCTCGACTAATATTTCATTGTTGCGTTGTACCGCATGTTTTGCATCGACTATCGCCTGAACATCTTTTGCTGTTAAATCTTTTTTCAACTCAATCTTTGCAGGCTTGGCTACTTTTTTAATTGGCGCAGCTTTTTTTACGGCGGCCTTTTTAACTGGCGCTACTTTTTTCGCTACGGCTTTTTTTACGACAGCTTTTTTAGTTGGCGCAGCCTTTTTCGCTACGGCTTTCTTCACTGGTACCGCTTTTTTAGCTACGGCTTTTTTCGCAGGAGCAGCTTTTTTCGCAGGTGTGTTCTTGCCTGCCTTATTTTTGAGCGCACTAATTACAGCCACATTCGTCCTTTGGTTTTATCAGCGATGCGCTGAAGCGATGGCTATATTATAATTTATCCACAGGGGTAAATGCACATCGAAAACACTTATTTTGGCCTTTAAGCCAGTGCGAGCGCGGCTCGAATTACATTTCCCACAGATTCGACCTCAACCAGGAAGCCATCATGACCAAAAGGTGATGAAATCGTTACCAAAGGCTCTGCTTTGGGTGCAAATTCAGCTATCTCTGCCTGAAGGCGCACAGGAAAGAGCCGGTCACTATCGATCGAGACGGCGATAACTGGAACATGGATGCTCGCTAAGGCCGCCGCTACTCCCCCTCGATCTCGTCCAATGTCATGCGAAATCATCGCTTCGGTCAGGGCGATATAGGTATTTGCATCAAAGCGCTTGGCCAGCTTTGCGGCTTGGTGGTCTAAATATGATTCAACGGCGTACCTGCCAGTGTCATCGCCCTGAAGCTCGCGCCCAAAGCGAATATCCATCTCTGCCTCAGTTCGATATGTCAGATGAGCGATTCGCCGAGCAATCCCCATCCCGGCAATAGGGCCACGCTCTTGCTCGTAGTAGTCCCCATTATGAAAGTGTGGATCTGTTTTTATTGCCCGAAGCTCTATCGACCACGTGCCGATTTGATCTCCTGTTGCTACGGCCGATGAACCGATTGTGCAGATAGCACCTACTCGATCTGGTAACTGCACCGCCCATTCCAGCGAGCGCATTCCACCTAGGGAGGGGCCAACGGCTAGTCGATACTTTGCAATCCCAAGAGCATCACTAAAAGCTACCTCGGCTGCGACCATATCTCTGATGGTCACTGATGGAAAACGAGATCCATAGCGCCTGCCATCGGGTGCGATCGAAGACGGTCCCGTGCTCCCCTGACATCCGCCAATAACGTTGGGGCAGACGATGAAGTACTTGTCGCTATCAAATGGCAGACCTGGTCCAACCATCGATGGCCACCAGCCGGGAACATCTGACCAGCCTGTCATTGCGTGATTTACTAAAATTGCATTGTCTTTTTCCTCATTGAGTACACCCCAACTTTGATAAGCGATGGTGATGTTTTCTAGCGTTTCACCGTTCTCAAGGGTGAGATCACCGATATTTAGGAAAAGCCGATCACCGGGTGCATGGGTTTCAAGCCATGCCCCGGTGACTGGCACCTGAGTTTCGCTCATTACTTAGCTGCTGCAAACCCATCAATTAGATCGGCCTTGATGTCGGCGAAATCTTCAAGACCTACTGATAGGCGGATCAATCCTGGTGTTACACCTGCATTTAAGAGCTCTTCGGCAGATAGCTGAGAGTGTGTTGTAGAAGCTGGATGAATAACCAAAGAGCGCACATCACCGATATTGGCAACATGTGAGTGCAAAGTCAACGCTTCGACAAACTTCTTGCCCGCCTCAATTCCTCCCTTGATTTCAAAGGATAGAACCGAGCCAGAGCCCTTTGGCGCGTACTTACTTGCAAGTGCGTTGTAAGGCGAATTCGCAAGCGACGAGTAGTTCACTTTTTCCACCTGTGGATGTTCGGCAAGCCATGTCGCTACAGACTTTGCATTTTCTAAGTGTTGCTTCATGCGAAGAGTCAAAGTCTCAAGACCTTGCGCGAGCAACCATGCGTTAAACGGACTTACCGCTGCCCCAATATCGCGAAGCAATGTCAAGCGAATCTTAAAGATGTAGGCAAGGTTCGCACCGAATGCACTTCCGACACCAAGGGCTTGGGCATAAACCAAACCATGATACGAAGGGTCGGGAGTATTAAAACTTGTGAATTTTTCTGGGTATAAGGCGTAGTCAAAGTTTCCTGAATCCACAATCGCCCCGACAACTGCGTTTCCATGCCCGGCTAAGAACTTGGTTGCAGAGTGAATAACGACATCTGCGCCGAATTCAATTGGCTTAATAACATACGGAGTTGCAACAGTGTTATCAACAATTAATGGAACGTGGCTTTCATGTGCTACCTGTGCAACTGCTGCGATATCCAAAATATCGTTATTTGGATTTGAAATCGTTTCGCCAAAGAATGCTTTCGTATTTGGACGAACTGCCTTGCGCCACTCTTCAGGGTCATTGGGGTTATCAACGAAAGTAACCTCTACACCAAATGTTGGAAGCGTGTAGTGGAACAAGTTATACGTTCCCCCATAGAGATACTTCGATGAAACGATGTGATCACCGGCAGTTGCAACTGCTAGAACTGCAAAAGTTGTTGCCGCCGAACCTGATGAGAGAAGCAGGGCTGCAACGCCGCCTTCAAGGGATGCGATTCTTTTTTCAACAACATCCTGTGTTGGGTTCATGATGCGGGTGTAGATATTTCCAAGCTCTGCTAAACCAAATAGATCAGCGGCATGCTTTGTGTCACGGAATTGATATGCAGTTGTTTGATACAGAGGTAGTGCGCGAGCGCCAGTGGTTGGATCTGCTACCTGCCCTGCGTGAATCTGGCGGGTTTCAAAGCCTGCCTCATCAAAGGAAAACGTTGACATCTGTTGGGTTCCTCCCAGTTATGGGACCACTCATGTACATATGCCGACGCTGGCACTACTAATACGGTTCGAGTGATCCACGCTTATCGATGGCGTTGTTGCTATCGATCTGGTCTTCACCCGGAGCACCCCACCGTGGTGGAGGGTTGCCGTCTAGTAAGCCGGGGCTAAACACTAGAACTCGTGACCTGGATGGACTCTAACAGAGAGAAAGAGTTAGTCAAAAATCCCCGCCGTGACTTTTGGGTGAAGCTCTGTACGCATCGTCGCAAAGGCGGCGGCGGGCCAGCCAGAGCCAAAGACTCGGCGGAGCAAAATAGTAAGTGAGTAGTTTGGTTGATCTAGGCTTGCCCGATCGAGTGCCTGATATGCAAGCGGCGTATCTCCTTGTTCATATGCAAGAGTGGCAAAAAGACAGGCAACGGGTGCAACAAAACCGGTGGGTGCAACTTGCAGCAAGTATCGCCACATCGCCCAGTACGTATGAAAACTCACCGCACTATGTGACCCAAGAGCAAAGTCACGGACTTGAATATCACTTAATCGCCCTAGGACTTTTGCGATATTTTCGCGACTAGAAGATTGTCCAAACTGCTCAAACTCGACAGCTAGATCGATTACAGCAGTTGCGCCATCGCGCTGACATTGATTAATCTCGGGGCTCTCTTGGCTCACTGCAAAACTTGTCACAAGTGCGATGAAATCGGCTTGGCTTGCTTGCTCAATGGATGCTATTGAGAGAGTATTTTTCTCAGTTGTCATTTTTTCTCATTTCGTAAAACGTGTGGGGGCCGATACAACGGTGACGGTTGCCACCGAGGCGTTAACAATCTCTCCAGAGATAGCGCGTACTGCGCCGTTATGTGTGAAGCTTCCGTTCCATGTAGTTAAAAGAACTACTGAATATGTGCCAGGTTTTGAATATGTATGCGTAATCGTCTGTTTAGGAAATGGCGCACCAGTATTAGTAGTGGCCCACATGGCTCCATCACCGAAGGACCAGATAAACCCTGGGCGCAGAGCTACATCAACTGTTTCACCGATGATGCTCACTTTGCTCTGAAAAATTGTTGGAACATCTACCCAGAAAATAACTGGTACATGAGTCAGTGGTTCAAATGCGGGTTGAAAGGCGACTCCTGCCGTTGGAACTAATTTGGTAAGACGATCGCTCAGATTTGCACTCTTGGTAACGCTCTTTGGCGTCAGGATTCGGGGTTTATATGTCCGTTTTACATATGGCTTTGGCGAAGGCGTGGGCTTAGGAGGAAACCACAAAGTCGCCGTTGGAGATGGCTTAACTCTGCTCGGCTTTTTAATCGTTGAGCTAGTTCCCTTATGGGCCTCAATGATGATCTGGTTATTTTTTGTATACACATCCACGCAAGCAGTCTCGACACAGTCTGCGATGGCGATATCTGCACTGCAGGCAAGCACAGCGATTATTAGAATTAAGAGGCGTTTCATGCGCAGGACGATAAGTGCGAGCACCGACCATGGATTGAGTTCATCGCACTAACTGTGGATAGATATGACACTCTTAGGCCATGGTTGCGCGCGATGGTGACGGTTGGGTTCAGTGCGACTGCGGAAATAAGCACTGGGGAATCAACGGCGCGGCTGGAATCCTTTTGGTCCGTGAGCAAGAAATCCTTTTGCAGCATCGCGCTCCGTGGGTGCATAACGGTGACACTTGGGGAATTCCTGGAGGTGCACGTGATAGCCACGAAAGCGTCTTCGAAGGCGCAGTACGTGAGGCCATTGAAGAGACTGGTATCGATCCAATCTTTATTACCGCACTACATACTTATAGCGATGACCATGGAAACTGGCGCTATGACACCGTTATTGCACGAGCATCAGATGAGTTAATTGCCCATGAAGTAAATGATGAGTCTCATGAGGTCCGATGGGTAGAAATTGATTCAGTTTCAGATTTAAATCTTCATCCTAGTTTTGCACGAACATGGCCGGAACTAAAGGCCCTCATTCAATCGTTTCAGTGAATCTCGGACAACATCCTTTTCTGAAGTTCGCCATAAAGGTGGCATCGAATTCAAGAGCACACTGCCATACCGCTTTGAAACAATTCTCGAATCTAAAATTGCCACAACCCCACGGTCATCAACTGATCGAATTAAGCGACCGGTTCCCTGCGCCAATAAAAGCGCCGCACGCGGAAGTGAGACCTGCATAAATCCACTTCCGCCAGCAGCATCGGCTTGAGCTGCGCGCGCCGACATCACCGGCTCGTCAGGGCGTGGAAATGGGATTCGATCGATTGCGACGAGGATGCAACTTCTACCTGGAACATCAACGCCTTGCCATAGTGACATCGTGCCAAGAAGTATCGAGGTTTCATCTTTAGCAAATTTTTCTACGAGTGCGCCAACTGAATCACCACGTTTTTGTGTGAAGATTTTTATCGGTAACTCGGCTAAGACTTTTCGCAAGTGTGCATCCGCTGCCTCTACTCCACGCCACGATGAAAACAGCGCCAAAGTTCGCCCTCCTGCTGCATCGATGAGCTCGCCTAGTTCGGTCAGAACCTCAATGCTGGGGCCATCTCGGCCAGGTTCTGGCAGATGCTTTGGCACATACAAAACACCTTGATTAGCAAAGTCAAAAGGTGAGCCGACATCGAGCATGGTGACATTGGAAGGATCTAACTCGTTATCAGATAATTCATCAGATACGTTATCTGCTACCAAGAAACCAATACTTTTAGCTAGGGAGTTAAATGAGTCACCGACAGTTAAGGTCGCCGAGGTTGCAATAACAGGTGTTTGCTTGAGCATGTTCTCTCGCAATACATCAGAGACTGATAATGGAGCTAGATGAAGTGCAGAAAAAGTAGGTTCATACCAAAGTACGTATCCATTGCCGAGTTTTAACAAAGTTGCAGCCGTTGTAGATATCTCAGTAACGGCGCCTTTTACTCTTGCTCGTTCGGCCAAAATATCGGTATCGATAATCTCATCATCGGCTGACATGAACTGTGTGATTGCTTGCGCACTTTCTCGCACCTTACGAATCGGAGATTCAAGGGATTGTGGGATCTGATCGAGGCGGCCTTGCGCCGTAAAATCTCCACGGATAGATTCACCGTAATCGACCATTGATTCATGGAAATCATTTGCAGCCTTGTGAAAAGCATCTGCAAGCTTGCCCGGCATGAATTTGCGCGCCATCGCAGATGCTCGCAACACTCGAGTCGATGTCAACTCCTCGGTCACTGCTTGAGTTGCTCGATCCATAAACTCATGTGCCTCATCTAAAACAATGGCATCTCGCTCCGGCAGTATCGGATGCGAATCAACGATTTCAATCGCAAGTAAAGTGTGGTTGGTAACAACGACATCGGCTGATTGTGCTTTTCCTTTAGCCAAGGCGGCAAAGCACTGCGAACCAAATGCACATTTATCAGCCCCTACGCACTCACGACCTGAGACGGAGTTTGCATTCCAGACTCGTCTATCAACTTCAGGCGCGTCATCACGATCTCCTGAGACTCCGGGCTTGCGTGCCCATTCGTGTAAGCGTTTAGCGTCTTTTTCTAAGGTTGAGATGCCCAACATGATTTCGCCATCGGGATCTGGCTCTTCACTATTCATCTTTTGCAGACAGATATAGTTTCCGACACCTTTATAAATTGCATAAGTAATTTCGCGACCGAGTGTTTTCTCAAGCGCAGGAATAACTGCCGGTAAATCACGCTCTACTAACTGACGCTGAAGGGCCAATGTTGCCGTTGCAACTAAGACTTTACGTCCATGAACTATGGGGGGCACTAAATAAGCAAGTGATTTTCCAGTGCCTGTGCCGGCCTGAACCATTAAGTGATGGCGATTTGTGAGTGCATCGCCTATGGCCTCGGCCATTTCAATCTGGCCATCGCGTGGAACTCCACCAATTGCCGAGACTGCCGCATCGAGTGCTTGGCGCACCTTTGCTGACATATCACTCACTCAAGTGCCAACAAATCCATGAACTCGCTGACGGGTGTTGAAGTCAATCTCTCATAATTTAACGAGAGCGCGAGAATTCTCTCTTGCGTCGGACCATCAAATATTCTGGCTAGATTAACTTTGTATTTCTCTATTAACAGCGGAATACCTGCCTCACGTCGGCGAGCATGACCAATTGGATACTCAACAATCTCCTCGCCTAAAATGCTGCCATCTGTAAATTCAATCGTTAAGGCATTTGCAATTGAGCGCTTCGCGGGGTCGTGATAATCTGCGCTGAAAGTTGCATCTTCAATACAGATTATTTTTTCGCGTAACGCATCGATGCGTGGGTCTGCAGCAATATTGTCTTCGTAATCCCTTGCAGTCAAGCGACCAAAGATAAGCGGTACTGCAACCATATATTGAATGCAGTGATCTCGATCAGCTGGGTTATTGAGAGCTCCTTTTTTATCAATAATTCTGATACAGGCTTCATGAGTGCGAATTGAAACACTTTTAATATCATCAGACGTCTTTCCAGCTGCAACCATCGCTGCTTGCAGAGTCATTGCCGCCTCTACCGCAGTCTGAGAATGGAACTCAGCAGGATAAGAGATCTTAAATAAAATATTTTCCATCACATATGAGCCATAGGGGCGCTGAAATTTGAAAACGTTACCCTTAAAAGAAACATCATAAAAGCCCCATGTCTTAGCGCTTAAGGCAGATGGATATCCCATCTCTCCGGTCTTAGCGATTAGCGCCAAGCGCACTGCACGCGAAGTCGCATCCCCGGCTGCCCATGATTTGCGAGATCCTGCATTTGGAAAATGGCGATAAGTCCGCAGCGATTGCCCATCTACCCAAGCAAGCGAGACTGCAGCCAAAATCTGATCTCGAGTAAGCCCCATCATCTGAGCAACAACTGCAGTAGATGCAACTTTGACTAGAACTACGTGATCTAAACCGACTTTATTAAATGAGTTCTCTAGGGCTATACACCCTTGAATCTCATGAGCTTTAATCATCGCCGTCAAAACATCTTTGATTGTGAATGTCTTAGTTGTTGTACGAGCCAACCAGTCAGCTGTAGCAAGAATTGCACCTAAGTTATCGGATGGATGACCCCATTCGGCTGCCAACCACGTGTCATTAAAATCTAACCAACGAATCATGGCCCCGATATTGAAGGCACCTTGAACTGGATCTAACACATAACTAGTGCCAGGAACTTTAACCCCATTCGTGACAGTTATACCTTCTGCCACTGGTCCCAAAAGTTTCGTGCAAGCCTCGTATTCAAGGGCCTCAAGGCCACAACCCAAAGTATCCATAAAGCAGTTCCAAGCAGTCTCATAGGCAACTGGTGAATTTATCTCATAGTTTTCGACGTAATCGACGATGTCGATCATCTCTTGATCATATGGTTGATTGGCCGATTTTGAATTACCTAGTGAGATATGGCTAGACATTGCACCTATCGCTTTTCTATTGGTTGGAAAGCTAAATCATCTGGACCAGTGTAGTTAGCACTTGGGCGAATGATTTTATTATCATTTCTTTGTTCAATAATATGTGCCGACCATCCAGTTGCGCGCGCTATAACAAATATCGGTGTAAAAAACGATGTTGGAATATTCATCTGTTTATAAGCAACGGCTGAAAACCAATCCAGATTTGGAAACATCCTCTTTGTATCCCACATCACGGCTTCGATCCTGGTCGCGATATCAAATAACTGAGTGCCTTGGTTATGTTGCGAGAGTTGTAGGGCGATAGATTTAATGATTGGATTGCGTGGATCTGAGACCGTGTATACCGGGTGGCCAAATCCAATGACAACCTCTTTGTTTTCTACTCGCTCTCGAATATCGGCTTCGGCCAATTGTGGGTTTTCATAGCGTTCTTGAATCTCAAGTGCCACCTCGTTTGCACCACCATGTTTAGCACCTCGCAATGCACCAATTGCACCCGTGATGGAGGAGTAAATATCTGATCCGGTACCGGCAATAACACGGGCTGTGAAAGTTGAGGCGTTAAATTCGTGCTCTGCATAAAGGATTAGTGATGCATGCATAGAGTGAACCCACAAATCACTCTGAGGGCCTCCATGCAATAAATGCAGAAAGTGGCCAGCTATCGATTCGTCGTCGGTCTCAACAGTTATCCGTTTGCCACTTTGTGCAAAGTGATACCAGTACAACAGCATCGACCCTAGACAGGCAATTAACTTGTCGGCAATCTCTTGAGCCGCAGTTTCCGGATGGCCTTCCAACTCTGGAGCAATACACCCAAGTGCTGATACTCCGGTGCGCAAGACATCCATGGGGTGAGCAGTCGCTGGTATCTGTTCGAGAATTGCTTTGAGCTCATTGGGCAGAGCGCGAAGACCTTTGAGCTTATCTTTGTACTCTTTTAGCTGATGCTGCGTCGGCAAGGTGCCATGAATCAATAAGTGTGCAACCTCTTCGAACTCACAGTGCTCGGCTAAATCGGCGATGTCATATCCACGATAGTGCAGATCGTTTCCGGATTTTCCAACACTACACAAAGACGTATTGCCGGCAGTCACTCCAGAGAGTGCTACTGACTTCTTGGGCCTAAACTCTGCCATCTATTCTTTGCCAAACGTCTTATCAAGTGCCTTTTCATATTCATAATAATTAATGCTCTCATAAAGCTCTTCGCGCGTCTGCATAGCCGGTATAGCTGCGCTTTGTGTTCCATCACGGCGAATAGTTTCATAGATATTCTCTGCTGCTTTATTCATCGCACGAAAAGCCGAAAGTGGATACAGAATCATTGATACGCCCGATGCGCCTAATTCATCGCGTGTAAATAGAGGCGTTAATCCAAATTCAGTTATGTTTGCCAAAATAGGTTTGCTAACGGCCGAACTAAATCTTATAAAATCATCTAACGTACGAATTGCTTCAGGGAAAATGAAATCTGCGCCTGCTTCTATATATGCATGCACTCTCTCAATCGACGCGTCAATTCCTTCAATTGCAATTGCATCAGTACGGGCCATAATTGTAAAATTTTCATCAGTGCGAGCATCGACTGCAGCTTTAATACGATCAACCATCTCGCCAACTGAAACAACTTCTTTGTTAGGACGATGTCCACAACGTTTTGCACCGACTTGGTCTTCTATATGCATAGCAGCCGCACCTGCTTTAATTAAATCCTTGACTGTACGTGCAATGTTAAATGCCGAGGCACCAAAGCCAGTATCTGCATCCACGAGCAAAGGTGTATTACAGACGTTGGTTATTCGCCGAACATCAGTGAGTACGTCTTCTAGGGTCGTGATTCCCAGATCTGGAACACCTAACGAACCCGCGGCCACGCCCCCACCTGATAGGTAGATGGCTCTATAGCCTGCTCGCTGTGCAAGTAATGCATGGTTGGCGTTGATGGTGCCAATGATTTGAAGTGGATTTTCATCGTGCAAGGCCTGCTTAAAAAGCTGACCCGCAGAAAGTGTGCTCACTCCTGCAGTCTAGTCAGCGCTAACTTGGCAGCAAATATGGGCACGGATATGTAGTTGAACTTTCAACTACTTTTTGCTAGCATTCTGTCATGTCAAAGATGCCCGCGCTCTACATCGGCCATGGCGCTCCAATGCTCCTCGATGACCCCCTCTGGAGTTCACAACTTCGTGGAATTTCGGATGGACTAGAAAAACCCCGTGCCATTCTCATTGTGAGCGCACACTGGGAATCAGCACCTATTACCTTAAGTAACCCCGCAGCAAAATCGCCTTTGGTCTATGACTTCAGCGGCTTTGATCGCAAATTTTATGAGATGACATATGAGAGTCCAGATGCGACAGAGCTTTCTGGCCTAGTCGCTTCGATGATGCCAGATAACGAAGCGATTCATCAATCCCAACGTGGCTTAGATCATGGAGCATGGGTACCGCTCAAGGTTATGTATCCGGATGCAGATATTCCTGTCATTCAAATGTCAATGCCAACTAGTGACCCCAAAAAACTTTTGGAAATTGGCAAACGCTTACAGCCACTTCGCGAACTTGGTGTTTTGGTAATCGGCTCTGGATTTATGACTCATGGTCTGCAGTATCTGCGCGATTGGTCAGTAGATGCGGTTGCACCGCAGTGGTCAAGTGATTTTGATTCGTGGGCCGCTAGTGCGCTCGAAAAGGCGGATATCGATTCCCTCTCTAACTATCGTGAGTTGGCTCCGGGAATGCCTTATGCCCATCCAACAGTTGAACATTTCACGCCTCTATTTATTACTTTAGGTGCTGCAACTTCAGCAGATTTAGCTCCTCAAACCCTTATAGATGGCTACTTTATGGGACTTAGCAAACGGAGTCTGCTCGTTGCCTAAGAAGTTTATATCTTCCTAGCTACAATATTGTCTTGAAAATTTAAGTTTCCACATTTTTTCCACGAAATAATTTCAAACCATTGAGCCCAATGTTTAAAAACATACTGTGGAGAGTGGAACATGCTGTGATACCAGTCAGGAAAATCCGTATCTCTCCAACTATCTTCTTCGATCCACTTATAACCCTCTCTCAAGAAATCTGCTTCGTGAATTATTGCCCGTTCTGGCGCACCGTTATCACGCAGAGATTTCAGATACCCAGCAAATGGAACGTCTCCTGAAAAAGATAAAATCGCTAATCCACCTGGTTTAAGAACTCGAGATAATTCAGCCAACCACAAATCTTGATGCTCAATATTTAAATGCGTAAAAACTGAATGGTTTATTACAAGGTCAAAAGATCCAGCATCAAAAGGCAAGGGTGGGTATTCATTATTCTGGATCCACGTACCAAAGGGCATCTCTTCTTTGAGCCAGGCGATCATCTCGGGCATTACGTCGACACCAACTAATTCAGCAATCTCGTCTAGATGGCGTGAAACTCTGCCTACCCCTACTCCGAAATCAAGCACCCTTGAAAAATCCGCGAGGGTACGTCCATGCAGAGCTAAAACTTGCTCAATATCGCGCTTTGAGGCCTTCCCGGAACTTAAAAAAACTTCAAAATTACTTTTTCCTGTTGTCAGCTCCATCAACTTTGTCGGCGGGCTGGCTACCTGATCCATAACCTCAATATAGGGCAGCCTCTCGGGTGCCCCACTATCATTGCCCTGAAATTCTAGATACGGAGAGTATAAGATGCATAAACGCGCACTCATCACAGGCGTGACAGGTCAGGATGGACTGCACCTCTCCCACATACTGTTGGAAAAAGGCTACGAAGTCTTTGGAATGGTCGCAGGCCAAAGACCTTCGACGGCACAGAGTTTTTCTCAGCTTCGCCCCGACGTAAAACTCATCCAAGGAGATTTAGCAGATTTTTCAAGCGTGCTTCAAGTAATTGATCAAAGCCAACCCAATGAAATCTACAACTTAGGCGCGATAAGTTTTGTAGGTTTGAGTTTTACTCAGCCCGAACTGACTGCAAACATAACAGGCCTAGGATTTCTAAGAGTGCTAGAGGCCGTTCGTAAACTTCATGTAGAGAAATCTGTACGCATATATCAAGCATCATCATCTGAAATGTTTGGAAGAGTAAGAGAAACGCCTCAAACAGAGCTAACAAGTTTTCATCCTCGCTCGCCATACGGAGTGGCGAAGACTTTTGCGCACTACACAGGTGTGCAATTTCGCGAGGCGTACGAAATGTTTATTTCAAATGGCATTCTATTCAATCACGAAGGTGAGTATCGTGGATATGAATTTGTAACTAGGAAAATTACCTCCAATATCGCCAAGATCAAACTGGGAAAGCAAGAACGATTTTCTCTAGGAAATATTGAGGTAAGCCGAGATTGGGGCTACGCCGGAGACTATGTCGAGGCAATGTGGCTCATGTTGCAGCAAGAGTCACCCGATGATTTCGTGATCGCAACAGGGAAATCACACACAGTAAGAGAGTTCACAACTGCTGCACTAGCTGCTGCGGGCTTGGAGCCCAACATCGAGCGCTACCTTGATTATGACGTATCGATGATTCGACCAAGTGAGGTTGATTCACTCATAGGAGACTCTTCAAAGGCTAAAAAAGTGCTGGGCTGGGAGCCTAAAGTTAGTTTTGAAGAGTTGGTAGCACTGATGGTCGAGAATGATTTACGAGTCGAAAGTGCCCGCTAGTAGCGTGACAAATCTCGAGGAGCTATTTTCAGGGCCAGCAATGATTTCATATGCACAAAACCGTGAAGATGTCATGGTTTATCGAGCGCTCAAAGCTTTGGGTAAAGGTACTTACATAGATGTTGGAGCAGGTGATCCTGTTAACGACTCAGTTACCAAGTATTTTTACGATCAAGGATGGTCGGGGATTAATATTGAGCCACATCCCGTTAGATTTCAAGCGCTAAAGGAACAAAGAACCCGGGACATCAATCTTCAATCCGTCCTTTCGGACTGCGTGAAAGAGTGCGAGTTTTATTACTTTGAGCATACCGATTTTTCAACTTACAATTCAGGTGTAGCAGCAACTCATGAGAGTAATAAACATCAATTTGTTACACATAAAGTAGAAACCACTACCTTAGACATAATCTTTGAACAACATATAGGCGATCGAGATGTTCATCTTCTAAAGATGGATGTTGAAGGAAGCGAGAAACAAGTACTGCAAGGCATCAATCTTCTCACCCATAGACCCTGGATACTGATCGTAGAATCAACAGTGCCAAATACGCAGATTGAGAATTTTCAGGAATGGGAAACATTGATACTGCAGTCAGGTTATGAGTTTGTATACAAAGATGGACTTAATCGATTTTATCTTTCAAATGATCATAGAGATCTGAAGATTTGCTTTGAGTTACCACCAAATGTCTTTGATCACTACGAACAATTTTATCCACATCGCAATGCAGAGATCACGCAGATAAAAAAGGAAAATCAAGAGCTTCGCAAAAAAATGCAAGCCATGACTGATGAAAAAGGCACTAAGTAGTCATGGCCAAAAAACATCTTATCTGCACCATAATCGCACCAAACTATCTATCCCAAGCTATTTCACTGGGTAGATCACTGGCTCAGCACATGCCAGATGTCGCCTATCGAATTCTTGTGCTTAAAGATTCATCCGATAACTCTCCAATTCAACAAATCTTAGAAAGCAAAGATTACAAGAAAGAGCAAAACATCAATCATTCGGTGATGAGTCTGCAAGAGGTTGATTGGCTGGGTTTTGATTTACTCGGTGCTATTAATAAATATGATCTATTGGAGTTTGCAACTAGCGTCAAACCAGCGCTCTTGCGTTCGCTCTTACTTGAAGGCTGGGAACGAGTTACATACTTGGATCCAGATATCCAAGTTTTCAAGGACTTCACAGAGCTTTTATCCAGTGAAGAAAGTATCTCTCTAACTCCACATATTTTGAGCGACTATCCGATCGATGAAAAACTACCCAATCAACAAAGTATTTTGTATGCAGGTACCTACAACTTGGGATTCATCTCGTGCACCCAAGCGGCTAAAGACTTTCTTGACTGGTGGGCTTGGAAATTGGAGAACTTTTGCACTCTGGAGATTCGTGAGGGCTACCATGTTGATCAACGTTGGGTGGACTGGGCACCTGCGTTTGCAAAAACGCAGATTATTCACGAGCCCGGACTCAATGTCGCATACTGGAACTTACATGAGCGCTCAATAAAGCGCACTAAGGATCACTACCAAGTTTTCGTTGATGATAATTTCTCCCCACTGTACTTCTTTCACTTCAGTGGGTTTAGCGATTTCAAAAACTTTCATCTTTCAAAGCATCTAACTCGTGTGTTTTCAGGTGAGATCATCCCTAACAAGATAATCTCTGAATATGCACAGTTGAGAATCTGGGCAGATCAGCTCATTGCACAAAGTGAAATTACAGCAGGACCAATTACCTCAA
>WLOR01000100.1 GCA_009699165.1 Actinomycetota bacterium
TAGGGCAACCACAATCCCCGTGTTAACTCCCATTTCCATAAGTGCGCGATTGAAATACTCGGTGGACTTTTCATTTTCCATCGTAAGAGATGCGCCTACGGTTAAAATATGACGAACTGCAGCAATAACACCAATAATCAAGAAGTTGTCCAATTGGAAAATTCCATCTGTAAATCGCACAATCACAGTTCGCATGATTTCAAGGATGATCACCACAAAGAGAATGTCGTTGATTCCTTGAATCATTCCAAGTGGGAAAAAAGGACGAGTCTCAATGAGCCGAAGTAAGCTATAACCAGCTGCCAAAACAGAGATAATGAAGAGAATAATCCCCAAGAAACCGTGGAGAACATCTTCGAGCTTGTCGATGAAAGTCACAGGAATAAGCGACTCATCGTTTGTGAGTAAACCCTTGACTGATTTATATTTCATTGTGAGCGCCCCTTTTTCGAGAACCCAAGGGTATGTCGTGATTCAAACAGCTGCAAGGTGAAATAGTTGAGAGCCTAAGGTTCCTGATTGAAGGTAAAAATAACATCCAAATTGTGGGTATTGCCGACTAATCTGTTGAGACGAACCGCATCTGGTGGAGCATTTAAAGGCTCAACACAGAATGTATTCGGATCTTTCGTATAACAAGTCCACCACGATGCAGGTGATGAGATTTCCAAGGATGCGACCCCGGGCCAAATAATCTTTGGCGCTTGAACTAAGTCAACGAAAGTGTCATCCCAGGGACCATCACTTGCCGGAATTAGGTTTCCGGTTGGAATTCCATCGGAAGATTGCTCGAGCATGTAGTCTGCTTCAAAATTGATTGTCGCTTTGGAGTTTCCATCAAAGGACCAAGGCAACCAAGTATGCAAGCCGAGCCATGCGGGTAGCTCGCAGGTGCCAGGTAAATACCTTAAATTATAAAATATTTGGTTATCAACTACTTGAATTTCTTGTTTTGCAGATGCACCATTGAAGTGATCTGTAAATGTGCAACTGGATCGACCATCTCCATCATTTTGCCAGACTTGTGAGTGCCCAAAACCATGGATTGCATGTGGGGGCATTAGGTCTGTTGGCAGTTTGATTTCACTATTGTGACCAAGGTATTCACCTTTATTTATGCGCCCAGCCCATGGAACCATGGGATACCAACCCCAATGCAGAACTCTTTGATTATTTGGAATTACAAATTCGTGACCTTGAAACTTAATTGATGAAAACCTGCCACCATGTTCTAAATCAATTTCTACCTGAAGTTCTGTAGAACTTAGTTTTTGAATTAACATAGCATTAGTCTGAGTCTGAAATCTTACGGTGTTTCAATACTCACGTAAGGTGCGCCTGGGGCAATCTCTTCATCAAGTTTTACTAAAAACTCGATAATGACACCTGCAACTGGTGACTCAACATCGACGGTTGCTTTGTCAGTTTCTACCGAAAGCAGAATGTCACCGGCACTAATCTGTTGTCCAGGTTCTGCTTTAAATTCAACGACAAAAACGGAGTTAACGTTTTCACCGAGTCTTGGCATTTTCACTTTGGTGATCATAGATTTTCCTTTTCTGAATTGGTTAGTTGATCAAATTACTTTCTTTTAATGACTGAATTTCACTTTCACTCAACTGAAGTATCCGCTTAAGAACCTCTTCTGTATTGGCCCCAAATTGTGGTGCTGGTTGTGACACTAAGTTATTTGTATGTGTGAAACGTATAGGAGATGAAATATTTGGCAATTCTCCAATACCTTCTTGATTCTTATAGGAAAATATTGGGTTTGCCTCTGAGGCCCGGGGGTCATTCTTCAGAAGCTCTGTGAAGGATTGATACTTTGACCAACTTACGTTGAATTTTGAAAATAACGCGCTCAAATCTTTCAGAGAGGCTTGATTAATAATAGGTCTGATCACGTCGGATATTTCTCTCCTAAACCGGAATCGATCAGCCTCATGATCAAGATTGACTCCGTGTTTTTCCGCTATCTCCTTCAGCTCATCTTCAATTTCTAATGCATTCTTAATGGAAGCCCACTGTCTAGGGGTCAGTCCGACAAGCATTACCTCACAGTTATCCTTTGTCGTGAAGTTAGCGCCAAATGCTCCATACAGAAAGTTTCCATCGGCTTGAATCTCTTCAGTTCCTATGTGAGCTTGTGATAGCCGGCCGAGGGCACCAACTACTGACAGGGCAACATCTGAGAGTGCAATCTTTATGAGCTCTCCTTCGCCGGTGGCTCGTCTTCTTCTTTCAGCAACAAGGATTGCAATGGCTACCATGTTTCCCAGAATTAAATCCCATGTTGGCAACACGCTATTGACAGGCACTTTGGAACCGGATGGACCAGTTATTGATGGATAACCAAAAGATGGATGCACGGTGTAATCAACTTCGCTTGTTCCATCATAATTTCCGGTGAGAGAAACCATAATTAAGTCAGGCCTTTTCTTTCTAAGCGCTTCATAACTAAGTTCGTCTTTTGCAGGTAAGTTCGTCAGAAATATTCCTGCGTCTCTGCCCGGAGCGGTTATTAAGTCAGAAATAATTTCTCTGCCTTTGGCCGCTTTTAAATCCACCTGTATTGAACTTTTGCCACGATTAAGTCCAATCCAAAACAGACTCTGGTTTTCATTAGTTACTGGCCAGCGATGCGAATCTAAACCTCCGCCTAAGTGATCAAATCTAATGACATCTGCGCCTAGTTGGGCCAAAGTTAATCCACCTAATGGAGCAGCAACAAATGCCGAGCCTTCTACGATTCTCAAATCGCTCAGAGCCGCATTCGGAAAATTCATAATTAACTCAGTCGGTCTTCAATGGGGCCAGCAACAGGGGTTGGAAAGTAGTTCTGTCCAATCCCTGAACTCTTTTTTGGAATCATGACGCTTCTATGCCAAGTAACAATTTCAACACCATCTTGGTTTAGCCCACGAGTAAACATTGAAATAATTCCCATATCTGGTTTTGAAGACGACTCTCGGACCCCGGTACAAATACTCTCTGCATACAAGGTATCTCCAACATAGACCGGGTGAGTCAGTTTGATATCAGTCCAGCCAAGGTTAGCTACTGCATTTTGGCTCATATCAATAACTGAGATTCCTAGAATTATCGCAACAGTTAAACCTGAATTGACGATAATTTTTCCATTTGAAACAGGATTCGAATGGGCTAAATGTGCATTGAAGTGATTTTGATTCGTATTACAAGTTAATTGTGTGAACCAGGTGCAGTCGGTTTCACTGATTGTTCTACCGAATGGGTGCTCAAAAGAATCTCCAACAACGAAATCTTCGAAAAATCGTCCAAGCACTGCTTCATGTTTAGCCATTTGCATCTCCTCGCGTTGAAGGTATTAACCCACTTGCAATTCCTTTTGCGTATAAACCTTCAGCCATTTTTCTTGAGGCCTCATCAATCATTTTTCCTTCGAAAAGTAGCGCGCCTTTTTGATTTGCATTGTTTGACTCGTTAGCAAAATGTTCGATTATTCTTGCAGCCCCATTAAAAGCCGCCTGGCTTGGGGTAAATGCTGCATTCACTGTTTCAATTTGTCCTGGATGAATTACCCACTTACCGTCATAGCCAAGTGCTGCTGAAAGCTTTGACCGATTTACCAACCCTTCCATATTTGAAATATCCGAATATGGTCCGTCGATGGCCATCAAATTATTTACCCGTGCTGCAATTAAAATTGACATTAATACGTAGTGATAAGCATCATCACCTGGAAAGTTGATGGGATTTTCACCAATATGAATAACTTGCATTCCGATACTTGCCGCAAAGTCTCCCGGACCAAATATCAGGGCCTCAATTCGATCAGAAGATGATGCGATTTCACCGACACGAGAAAGCCCAAGTGCTGATTCGATTTGGATCTGTACTCTTATGGATCCAGGGGTTAATTCAGCTGATTTTTCTAATTCAGTAAGTCTCGTGTTTAAATCCTTTACTTGTTCAGCAGATTCCACCTTAGGAATAATCAGCGAATTTAGATGTTTACCAGCTTGTAGAACTATCGATGAGACATCTTCAATTCCAATTGAAGTAGTTTGTTCATTGACACGTACTGCAACTGTTTTAGAGTTGAATCCACCACTTATAAGTGCACCAATAACCTTTTCCCGCGCAAGAGTTTTTTCAGTTAATGCAACGGAGTCTTCAAGATCTAAGAATATTTCATCTACCTGAATTGTTTTTGCTTTCTCAAGCATTTTTTCACTTGATCCAGGAACAGCAAGCGTAGATCTCTTTGGACTTGTATTACTTCTTGTCATTTATCTCGCTAACAATCTCTGCTGTGTGTTCGCCTAGTTTAGGCCCAGCAGAGGTTATTTTTCCTGGTGTCTTTGACATTCGTGCGACTAAATTCTGCATCAGTATTCCATCTACATGGGTGAAGCTCTCTCTTGCAATAAAATGTGGATCTTCAATTACCTGCTGCATGTTGTATACGGGAGCTATGGCTGCATCTGCGGCTTCGATTGTTTTAATCACCTCTTGCGAAGGCCTAGAGCCAATCCAATTCTGAGTGAGTTCTTCAAGTGCGTCTCTATTCTCAAACCGAGCTTGAAATGATTGGAATCGTGGATCCCCGCCGCCACCGAGGGTTTCAATCAATCTGCCAGCAACTGATTCCGCCGAAGCCGAAAGTGCAACCCACACCCCATCAGAACATTGATAAGTGCCCCTTGGAATTGAGTAGGGAATGCTCGAACCTAAGCGTGGCTGCAAGTAACCCAAAGAATCCCAAGCAGCGGGCAGCGGTCCCATGATTTGCAGAACTGAATCAACGAGATCGATATCAACGACCTGCCCTTGA
>WLOR01000101.1 GCA_009699165.1 Actinomycetota bacterium
ACTCCAGATCCCACTCCAGATCCCACTCCAGATCCCACTCCAGATCCCACTCCAGATCCCACTCCAGATCCCACTCCAGATCCCACTCCAGATCCCACTCCAGATCCCACTCCAGATCCCACTCCTTGGCCATTTCATGGGCCATTTCAACGGCTCATTAATTGGATTATTAATTGGCTTATAACTTGGCCACTATTTGGAACTAAAGGTTGACATTCTTTCGAAAAATATAGCGCTTAGGGCTTAGTCCATTCATTTACTTCGGTTCAGATTGGTTGGTGCCTGCGAACTCTATTTATTTGCGCTTCGAATAAGGCAAATACAGGATTTGCTAGAAGGCACGGATCGGACGGATGTATTCGCTCGAAGCTTTATATTCGAACCATTGGCGAGTGAAATCGCTGAAAAACTGGTGCCAAACTGTTTTTGCAAGGCGCTCGGATGAAGAAAAGTATCCAGTTTCAATCAAACCGATTGAACCCGCACCATATGTTGGGCTGTTGAGTTTTCCTCCTGCACAAACAGTTGCATCAGATTTCCAGGGAACTCCTCTTGCCCACTTACACAACTGATTGAGCTCAGTTAAAGTCGGCAGATACCAATCACTCATTGACCCGCCTTGATATGCACGAGATGCACCCGCTGCAGTAGTGGTGTCATTTCCCTGCTTAACAATTGCAATTGAGTTCTTATAGCCAAGACCTATTTCAGAACTTGAGTTAACAATGCGAGTACTTTCCGGAGTAATACGTACTTCTGGTCCTCCGCCAGCAACACCTGCAACATCTTTACTTTGCTTTGATTTTACAGCCCAGAGTTTTCGTGGATCAATTCCTGTGTTCCATCCATTGGGTGCAACTTCAAGATAATGACATAGGCCACCAGTTGGGCTGCCAGTGCTTGTAAATTTTTCTCCACATTTAAATCCTTTTTTATTAACATAGAAAACAACGCCGCCGGCAGGACCGATTTCTCCTATTGCAAATGTATCGGACTGGGTTTTACTTTGCGGATCCGCTTGAGTTGTTACATCAGGGGAGGGTGAAACGGTTGCTGCATCGTCGCCAACAGCTGCAGTTGATGCGATGGTCAATAAGCATGTTGCAACTAGCGAGCTAGTAATTAAAAGTAAGAAGAATCTACGCATTTTTTAAACCGCTCTCCGTGGGGTTTAGATTATGACTTTAACAAGCAGAAAGTATATAAGCGAGCCATTCATTGAAGTCTTATGGTGCTGGGGCATTTTTATCGATGCCCTGCTAGGAAATTTCAACTCATATTTCTTCTTTGATTAGCCGAGCGGTGTAACCTTTCGGTCTAGGGATTGCCAACGGAGAGAAGAAAATGACAAAACCTTCTATTAGAGCGCGCAGTTTTTCTGGCCTTAAAGGTTTGATTCTTCTCGTGCTTGCGCCTGCACCACTATGTGCGATTGCAATTGTGCTTGCTTCGAATAGTCAGGCGATATCACCTTCACAAACGGCCATTTCAAAGGCATCATGGTTTAGCAATGTCACAGTTACATTTTCAGGGGACAATGTAAATATCGTTTCGGACGGGCGTCCCAATTGGATGGCTGAGAAATATGCAAAACCAAAGGCTGGAATAGTTGTTCCTCAAAGCCCAAATGATGTCACTTTAGATCTGGCGAGCAATCTTGTGACAGCTCAAAAACTTAATTATTCGATGACACTCTCACCTGCAAAAGCAGCAACGCAAACTTCAACATCACTAGGTCCAATAGGAATCTTGGTAAACGGAGCGGTAATTTTCAACCCATATGAGGGTGATGGCAAGACTGTTGCAGTGACCGGAAATGTATTCCTGACCGATGCAAGTGGTAAGCAGTGGGGATTCCTGGATGATTGCAATGGTCACCCAGGAATGGGCGGCATGTATCACTATCACGGTATGCCACCATGTGTAACGTCCGTGATTGATAAAGCCGATGGGCCCTCACATATTTTAGGAGTCGCATTTGACGGATATTTAATCTACGGAGATAGAGATATCAATGGAACAATAATTCCTACCTCTAGTCTTGATGCCTGTAATGGCATGACAAGTGCTACTCCAGAGTTTCCAGAAGGCATTTACCACTATGTCTTAACGCAAGAGAAAAATAACAAATCAACAATTAACTGCTTCACTGGTACGCCAAATCCTGCATTAGTTAAAGGTGGACCTCAGCCTGGAGGGGGAATGGGTTCCATGCCGGGAATGGGCGGCGGACCGCAACCTGGCGGACCGCAACCTGGCGGACCGCAACCTGGTGGGCCGCAACCTGGTGGGCCTCAACCTGGCGGACCAACGCCAACGCCAACGCCAACGCCAACGCCAACGCCAACGCCAACGCCAACCCCAACGCCAACGCCAACGCCAACCCCAACAGTTTCTATAACTCCATCTCCGTCGCCGGCGTATACAACGCTCTATAAGGCGGTAAAAACGACTCAGTTGATCTGTCAAAAAGGAAAGACAAAGAAAACGGTAGTCACAAAGAATTGTCCAAGTGGATATAAAAAAATAGGCTCGAAAACTATTACAAAGTTCGTTCCGCAAAAGCTCCTAGTTTCTCCATAATCAAGTTTGAAAGAGCTAGATTTTGGCAATTCATAAGAATCATCGTTATATATCAGCACCACATTAATTAGGCAGAAGGCATTGAAGGGAAGGGTTTAGGGATGGCTAAAAGAGCCCTCAAAAATGATCACAACTTCACCCTAATTTATGATGGTGACTGTGGTTTCTGCTTACGAGTAGCCACATTCATAAGCTCTCGAAGTAGCAATATCTCGATCACGCCGTACCAAAATCCATCGATAAATCTTAAAGAGCTAGGTATATCTGATGATTTGGTAGCAAAGGCATCTGTATTAGTTCGCGATGACGGCAAATATCAATTTGGTGCAGATGCCATTTTAGATTCATTCAAGAGTTTGCCTCAGCCATACAAAATATTAGTAAGAATTCTTCAATTCAAACCTTTTATTGTTTTTACCAGAGAGGTTTATTCCTGGGTTAACGAGAATCGCGGAGCAATAACTAAAGTTCCAACTCAATGCGGCACAAATATCATTGATGTTCAATCACCACCCAAAGAATCAAGTTATAAGCCAAGTGTTTTGCTCGTAACCTTGGTTTCTTTTGCAGTAATTCAATTTGTACTGCCTTTGACCCTATTTATCTTAAGACTTGCAGTTCCAAGTTCGAAATATTGGATCATCATGCATTGTTTTGAATGGAGTATGTACTCATGACAATGCTCGAATACAGGCGAATCTATTTCACCTTGGGATTTGTCTACTCAGTGCTTCTTATGTTTTTCCCTCTTTATGGAACTCAGCGACCTTCAAATCACAACTACCTTATAGTAGGTTCAATATTTTGTGCAGAAGTTACAATCTGTCTAGTATTCAGTAGAAAACAGTTTCTAAGGCATGTCTTATTATTAATATTTCTAACGCTAATTCCACTAAATCTACTATTCGGGCTCGATAAGCAAATCAATACTATGTTTGCGATAGTTGCACTCAATTTTTGGCTCTCAAGAGATAACAGCGCACTTTTCTTTTTACTCAGTAGATTTTCTGTTTTTATCGGTTATCTATTTGCAGGACTAAATAAACTTGCTAGCCACAATTTTCTTAATGGTGAAATTCTAAGACCTTACTTTGAAGAAAAATTGCCGAGCTTCCTTGGGCTGCATCACGGATTAGACATTTTGGCTTTTTCAATTGCAATAGCGGAAATTACTTTGAGCCTATTGATACTTTCTCGGTTTAGATATTCATGGATATGCGTAGTCATACTCCATTTAGGGATGGCCACCTTGCTTTCAACAGGATATTCCAGCTTCTTTGACCTGGCGATATTTGGAGCCCTCATGCTTTTTGGAGCTTTGCCGATTGAGCGCTCTATGACGAGTGTCGGAGGAAAAGCTCAGGTACCCTCTGCTCTCCCTCAGAGACATGACTAATTTAAGGTGGTACGTTCCACTGTCATGAGCCTGAATACTGGAACCAACGAGCCCAAAGAAGTGAAAGTGTATTTTTGGGCCCTTGATCCTTTGAGATTTCTGCTCGCCACATGGGTTGTATTTTTCCACTGGTCACGAATGAGTGAATTTTCTTTAAGTTTTCAATTTGATGTGAATACATATGTCAGTAGATTCTTGGGAATTGGTTGGACATCCGTTCAAGTCTTTTTTGTTATATCGGGGTTAGTTATAGCGCAATCGTGTCTTGGGACCACAACTGCAGCTTTCCTATCCAAGAGATTTGGCCGACTTGCACCTTGGATATTATTCTCATTCCCACTGGATGTACTTATTCTTACATGGATTCATAAGTCTTATAAATTGCTTCCAGTCTTGGAAAGTATCACCTTCTTCAATTGGAGCAAAGATTTCGATAAGTCTTTTTATCCAACGTATAAAGTTCCGAGTTTCAATCCAGTTACCTGGACTCTGTTTGTTGAGATTCTCTTCTACATGATTATCGCCATATTTGTCATATCCCTTGGCAAGGGGCGTAAAAGTTCATTAATCTCAGTAGCAAACATATGGCTTCTCTTGCTATTTCTAGCCCCTGTGGTTTCTTCAGAACTGTTTGACAAGCTAACCCTTCGCCATCACGCTCCGTATTTTCTGCTGGGAATCTTCTTATTCTTAATAGTTACCGAAGGAAGATCCATAAGTCTAATTATTGGCGCAACTTTGTCTTGCTATTTTAGTGTTATAAACTTTTTTTCATATCCAATTTTCGAACTCATGCTCTTTATAACTTCAATGACTATTTGCATCATTGCTATC
>WLOR01000102.1 GCA_009699165.1 Actinomycetota bacterium
AAATCTGGCTCACGTACATTAAAAGATGCCATCAACGAGGCGATGCGCGATTGGGTAACAAATGTTGCCGATACGCATTACTTACTTGGAACCGTTGCAGGTCCACACCCATTTCCAACTATGGTGCGAGATTTTCACAAAATAATCGGCGAAGAGGCACGTGCTCAAGTACTAGAGCTCACGGGCGAACTTCCAGATGCAGTTTTGGCGTGTATCGGTGGCGGCTCTAATGCAATAGGAATTTTCCACGCATTTATTCCCGATGCCGGTGTTCGTTTGATTGGCTTTGAAGCTGGCGGCGATGGAGTAGAGACTGGTCGTCACGCTGCAACTATTTCTGGTGGCTCACCTGGTGTTCTTCACGGAACCAGATCATATGTTTTACAGGATGAGAACGGTCAGACAATCGAGTCACACTCAATTTCGGCGGGCTTGGATTATCCAGGTGTTGGTCCAGAGCATGCATATTTGCATGACATCGGGCGAGCTGAATATCGAGCAATCAATGATGCAGAGGCGATGAATGCCTTCGCACTTTTGTGCAGGACTGAGGGCATTATTCCCGCAATTGAATCGGCACACGCCTTGGCTGGAGCGTTAGTAATCGGTAATGAGCTTGGCCCTGATGCAACTCTGCTCGTGAATTTATCTGGTCGCGGAGATAAAGATGTCCAAACTGCTGCAGAGTTCTTTAAGATTCCGCTATGAGTACCGCACTCGATAACCTCTTTGTAAAACTCCGCGCGCAAAATCGAGCAGCGCTAATTGCATATATTCCAGCGGGTTTTCCCACTCGAAGTGGATGTGCAAAAGTAATAGAGGCTCTTGCTGCAGCAGGAGTAGATGCGATTGAGATTGGATTTCCATATAGCGATCCAGTAATGGACGGTCCGACGATTCAAGAGGCGGCAGATATCTCACTTAAAGCTGGGACAAATGCCGCAGATGTTTTTGCTTTGCTAAAAGTAGCTAGTGATACAGGTGTAGCAGCAGTCGTGATGACGTACTGGAACCCCATTGAGAGATATGGGGTTGAGCGATTTGCAGAAGCGATCGCCGCCAACGCAGGCTCAGGCGTTATTACTCCAGATTTACCTATTGAAGAATCTTCGAAATGGTTAAGCGCCACTGTTCAACATGGCATCAATCCAATCTACGTAGTAGCACCGAGCACAAGTGATGAGCGACTTGCATCCGTAACTGCGCAAACTGGAGGATTTGTTTACGCGGCAAGTGTGATGGGTGTAACGGGTGCGCGCTCGAATATCTCCGTTGATGCTCACGAGTTAGTCGAACGAGTTCGCGCAGTCACAGCACTTCCTGTCTGCGTTGGCCTCGGAGTTTCCACGCGCGAACAGGCGAAGTCAGTAGCGGCATATGCCGATGGAGTAATTGTTGGTTCGGCATTCATAAAACTCTTACTAAATGCTCAGGATGAAGAAAGTGGAATTGTGGAAGTATCTGCTCTTGCCAAGGAGTTAGTCGCAGGAGTTCGAGAGGGCAGATGAGAAAATTAAATGCTAAGTATCAAAAACTTATAACTTTAATCGCACGATTAACAGTCGGCGGAGTGCTCTTGGTAGCTGGCGCGTTAAAAGCATTTGTTCCTGCAGAGGCTGCAAGCGCCGTAGCCGCATATAAAATCCTTCCAGTTAAAATCGCCCATATCTTCGGGTATGGATTGCCGTGGCTTGAGATTGCTATTGGCCTCTTACTTATTGCAGGTCTATCTATTCGCTTAGCTGGCGTCGTCGCTGGAACTGTGATGGTTTTATTTATCGGTGCCATTATTAGCGTGTGGGCTAGGGGCATCCTTATCGACTGCGGATGTTTTGGAGGTGGCGGTGCCATAGATCCATCTAAGGCGGCACAGGTCCATCGCACATATGCACTAGAGATTGCTCGAGACGCGGGATTGGCATTATTGACGCTGTATCTATACTTTTTCCCATATGGATTTCTCTCATTTGAGAAATCGGCAGAACCGACGAAGGAGAACTAAATGACAAAACAGACCAAGGCTACAAAGAGTGCAGACAACACAACTCGGTGGTTAGTTATTGGGATGGTTGCCCTGGTTGTTATTACTGGGGTCATTTTCTCGCTCATTAGTTCGAACACTAAAGCCAATGAATCATTCACAGCTCTTAAGGGGTACTCACTCGGTGAACCGGTAAGTGCAACTGTGGATCCAGCCCAAGGCTCTGGTCTTGTAGTCAATCCAGGTGCACCTGTGAAAATCGATCTTTGGGAAGATCCTCAATGTCCAATCTGTAGAGTATTTGAAGAAGCTAATGGCGCATATATCGATGATTTAGTGCGGACTAAGAAAGCGACAGTTGTTTACCATGTGCTCTCTTTTCTCGGTGACGAATCGGTGAGAGCTGCAAATGCAGCTATGTGTGCAGCCGATGAGGGTCATTACTTAGATTTTCACAAAGCCATGTACATCGTGCAACCAGCACTTGAAAACTCAGGTTTCTTCACAGGACCCAACTTAATAAAAATCGGCGACTATATTGGAATTAAATCTGCGAGCTTTAAGGACTGCGTTACTAAAGGCTCCAAAGCACAACTAGTTCAGGCGCAGGAAAATGCAATGTCTAAATATAAAGTGACCGGCACTCCTACAGTCTTTATCAACGACAAGCTCTGGGTCAGAAAATCAAGTAGTTTTGATCTCGCCGAGTTTCGACTTGCTGTAGAGGCTGGCTAAAACTTGCTTCGTTCGATTCCATCGCCAACTATTTCGGCGCTGGAGATCGGGCCCCTCACGATCCATCTCTATGCACTGTGCATCATGGCCGGAATTGCTCTTGCAATATGGCTAGGAGATAAGCGATTTAAAGTTGTTGCACCACAAGCTGCTTCAGTTGTCTCTGAAGTTGCAGTCACAGCCGTTCCATTTGGAATAATCGGCGGACGGATTTATCACGTTCTGACTTCACCAGATGCTTACTTTGGCGCCGGCGGACACCCTCTCGATGCGCTAAAAATCTGGGAGGGTGGCCTTGGCATTTGGGGCGCAATCGCTTTAGGCACGTTTACCGCGTGGCTTCGATACCGTTCTCTTGCACAACGCATCGAGCTCCCTGCCTTTACTTTTTTTATAGATGCACTTGCACCTGGAGTGCTCTTGGCACAGGCAATTGGACGATTTGGAAACTGGTTTAACGTCGAACTCTTTGGCAGACCTTTAGTTGCGCCGTGGGCGTTAGAGATTCCGATGATTCATCGACCATTTGGCTATACCCAGTTCGCAACATTTCATCCCACTTTTCTATACGAAGCTATCTGGTCAACAGCGCTAGCCATTGTCTTGCTGAAAATCGGAGATCGGCTTTACTCAGGACAGGTCTTTGCACTCTATGTGGCCGGATATTGTTTGGGGCGAGTTGCTATTGAATCGATTAGAATCGATGAGGCGCATCACATAATGGGACTTAGGCTCAACGTTTGGGTCGGTATTGTTATAGGCCTTGCCGCAACAGTAATTTTTAGATGTCTGAATAAAGAGGCCGACGAAGTTCTCGGGTAGGCTATTAACCATGGCACTAGAAGATGTTTATGCTCGAAATCTCCATCACCGAACTCATCGCGCAGGCTGGCTACGTGCAGCGGTTTTAGGTGCAAACGATGGATTAGTCTCGACGGCATCTCTTTTAATTGGCGTTGCTGCTGCAGGTAAAAATAGTTTTCTAGTCACCGCAGGTCTTGCAGGTATTACTGCTGGTGCGATGTCGATGGCAGTCGGTGAATATGTTTCGGTTCGATCTCAAAATGATGTCGAGGAGTCAGATCGTCAATTAGAAATCCAACACCTGGCAGCAGATCCAGAGGGCGAGCTCATGGAGCTCCAACATATTTATATTAATCGTGGGCTAACTCCAGAGTTAGCACTTGAAGTTGCAGAAGCTATGCATGCGCAAGATCCACTGGCCGCACATCTTCGTGATGAACTAGGGCAGCATCCCCATACTAAGGCGCGCCCAGTGCAAGCGGCAGTTGCATCTGCAATCTCATTCACAGCCGGTGGTCTTATCCCATTTGCCGGTGCGTTTGCACCATCACTGGGGGCGAAGGCCTGGAGCATCGTGGGCTTTACCGTTGCGGGATTGGTGCTGACAGGAATCGTCAGCGCACGTACAGCGGGAGCAAAAGTTGTAAGCACGACACTGCGAGTCATAATCGGTGGATGCTTAGGCATGTTAATAACGGCGGGAATCGGCCAAATTGCACAGGTAGCAGGCATTTAAGCTCTAGTAAAAGCTAAGTTATTTGCTACTCTTTGCACCGCTTTACATCTTTATCTATTGAGGGCCAAGGTTGTCCCGAATGCATCATCGACAATCGGAGCTCTACGACTATGGCATTGGCATCTAACTTTCCACATGCACAGGGGCTATACAACCCTGCCCAAGAACATGATGCATGCGGTGTTGCGATGGTGGCTACGCTCAATAAAGTCGCTACTCATGAAATCGTTGAAAAAGCTCTGACTGCACTTCGCAATCTCGAACACCGTGGTGCATCAGGTGCCGAACCAGATAGTGGCGATGGAGCTGGAATCTTAATTCGAATTCCACATCGTTTCTTTAAAGATGTTACAGATTTTGAAATTCCAGATGAGGGATTTTATGCAACTGGAATTGCCTTCATTGAGCAAGGTGCAGACTTGCGAGCAGAGATTGCACAGATCGCAGCTGAAGAGGGATTAAAGGTTATTG
>WLOR01000103.1 GCA_009699165.1 Actinomycetota bacterium
ACTAACTGGTCGTACTGAGATGTCTGACAGATAACTGCAACAGAGCCATGGTTTTTGGCTGCCCCGCGCAGCATTGATGGCCCACCAATATCTATCTGTTCAATGCACTCTGCAAAATCAGCCCCTGATGCAATGGTTGCTGCAAATGGATAGAGATTAATAATTACTAAATCAAATGGTTCGATATCTAGCTCTTTAATTGCAGCAAGATGGTCAGGGTTATTCTGATCGGCCAAGATTCCAGAATGAACACGTGGGTGCAAAGTCTTTACCCGGCCACCCATAATCTCAGGGAAGCCCGTGTATGCACTCACTTCAGTGACAGCGATACCAGCGGCTTGAAGATTCTTAGCCGTGGATCCAGTTGAAAGAATCTCAACTCCTGCCTTGCTCAAAGCCTGACCGATTTCTATTAAGCGATCCTTATCGTAGACACTCAGTAATGCTCTGCGAATTTTCTTACGATCAGACATTGCGCTCCAAAGTTGGAAGTATCAGGGCGATGGTCGCAACAATGAGACCGCGTTCAACTTTCTTAATTCTCTCATGAAGTGTAACTTCATCATCATTGGGCAATACCGGAACCTGCATCTGAGTGATAATTGGTCCAGTATCAACGCCATCATCGACCCAATGCACAGTAGTTCCTGTAACTGATACGCCTGCGGTCAGCGCATCACGGACTGCGTGAGCTCCGGGAAAATCTGGCAGCAGAGCCGGATGAGAATTTATGGTTGGGAACCGGTTAACAAATTCGGGCGGCAAGATACGCATGAAGCCCGCGCTCACGACTAGGTCTGGATTTAGCGCTACTACCGCATTGATGATCTCTGTATTCCAATTTTCGCGAGAGCTTCCTACCTTTATTACTTGAGTATGAATACCTGCGTTTTGAGCACGAACTAAAACATGCGCATCATCCTGATCGCTAATTATCGCGACGATCTCAATATCTAACTCTTGGGCATCTATAAGGGCCTGGGCAAGTGATCCGTTGCCAGATGCCAGAATTAGAATGCGGTGCATCATGAACGCCTACCGATTCGGGGTATGTTCAGGGCCAATAAAGCGCCGATTATTAGCTCTACGCTCACGCTGAGAGTGAATTTCCAAGGAGATACCCCCATTGCCGACATTGCATCGGTAACGAGTGCACCGCTACCCGCATATGCGATGAGAGCGATAAGAATAACCGAAGCCACCAGGGATTGAATCAGCACTCGAGTGCCAAGAGTCATCGTCCAACTAGCAAGGAGCGCGCCTGCAAAGATGACCACTGCAATTCCTAAGAGAGCAGTCGGGTGGGCGGTTTTTGGGAGCGTTCCAAGCAGTGGAAAAGCCGGAATTGAGTGCAGATGAAAACTCAATGGTGAGATTATCGACGCCGAGCCAATCGCAAAACCTGCTCCAGAAAAATATCCAAGTGTGGCTACAACTGCGTTTGGAATATAGAGAACATTTAGAAGCAGAAGAAGTAATCCCCCCAAAATCCCGGGTTCAAGAATAATTGTTAAATTCTTGACTGTAGAAATATGTAGAAAGAGAGTGACTCCAAATATCAGCGAAGATATGCCGAGTAAGAACGAGATGATTCGTGAACTATAAAGAATCGCTTGAGCAAAGACGAGTCGTCGGCCAACGGTGGCTGCGCAGACTAAACTCAAAGGAAGAATGTAAATAATGCTCATGTACCACACAGGCTTAACCGCAGATGTGGAGCTAAGAAGTGCAAAAATCGTTCCGATAATTGTGTACATGAGTGCAAATAAAGCACGTACTCGTGGGATGAGTGAAGTGTCACCATCTAAGCGATCGATTGCACGATTTATGCCACTACGAATTGCAAGTATCGGAAATACAACTGCGCCAAGAGGCAGGTAAGAAAGTAAGCCAGCAACACCTGATGGAGGCAGTGCTAATGAAAATGGAACTTGATGCGCACCTAGCCATATCCACAGCGCTGCACGCATGGGATCTCCGGTATTTCCCGTGGCACTTCCTGCGGTAGCCCATCCCACCAGCGAAATAAAGGCAGTTGGTAGAAGTACTAGAGCAACACTGCGCAGCACTTGGGTCAGCGTGACCCCAAGTACCCGCCCAAACATTGCTCTAGCGGCCTAAAATATCGCGAAGCAGTTGCGCAGTCTCACTTGGAGTTTGGCCGACCTTTACGCCAGCTGCTTCAAGAGCATCTTTCTTACCCTGCGCTGTGCCTGATGATCCAGAGACTATTGCGCCAGCGTGGCCCATTGTCTTTCCTTCAGGTGCGGTAAATCCTGCAACATATCCAACGACAGGCTTTGTGACGTACTCAGCGATAAATGCAGCGGCACGCTCTTCGGCATCGCCCCCAATTTCACCGATCATTACGATCGCAGTTGTTTCAGGATCATCTTGGAATGCACGCAAGCAGTCAATGTGAGTTGTTCCAATAACTGGATCTCCACCGATTCCTACCGCTGTGCTAAAACCAATATCGCGGAGCTCGTACATCATTTGGTAAGTCAGAGTGCCAGACTTTGATACCAAACCAATTGGACCAGGTCCTGTTATGTCTGCTGGAATGATTCCGACATTTGACTGTCCAGGGCTAATTAATCCTGGGCAGTTGGGCCCGATTATTCGAGTTGTTCCTTTGCTTACAGAATATGCGTAAAAACTTGCAGAGTCATGAACTGGAATACCTTCAGTAATAACAACGACCAATGGCATCGCAGCATCAACTGCATCTATCACTGCAGCTTTTGCAAACTTAGGTGGAACAAATACGACTGATGTATTAGCACCTGTTGCAGACATCGCCTCAGCGACCGTGTTAAATACTGGAAGCTGATGGCCATCAATATCGACAACCTGTCCGCCCTTTCCTGGGGTTACTCCACCAACAACCTTTGTCCCGGAAGCGAGCATTCGGCGTGTGTGCTTTGTGCCCTCAGATCCGGTCATTCCCTGAACGATTACTACCGATTTAGCATTAAGAAAGATTGCCATTTACTTAGCCGCCAATTCTGCAGCGCGATTTGCTGCTCCATCCATTGTGTCGACCTGTTCAATAAGCGGGTGTGCCGCCTTGGCCAAAATTGCTCGTCCTTCAACGACGTTATTACCATCTAGTCGCACAACAATTGGCTTTGTAGCCTTTGCACCAAGTAGTTCGAGGGCTTGAACGATTCCTGTTGCAACTGCATCACATGAAGTAATTCCACCGAATACATTTACAAAGACACTCTTAACATCGGTATCACCGAGAATAATCGAAAGTCCATCGGCCATAATCTGTGCAGATGCACCGCCGCCGATATCTAGGAAGTTAGCTGGACGTACTCCCCCGTGCTGCTTACCAGCATAGGCGACAACATCAAGTGTGCTCATAACTAATCCGGCACCGTTACCAATAATTCCAACTTCGCCATCTAGTTTTACGTAGTTTAAATCCTTCTCTTTTGCCGCTGCCTCTAGAGCATTTGTTGCAGCGTGGTCGACAAGTGCCGCATGATCAGGCTGGCGAAACTCTGCATTGTCATCAAGTGTGATTTTGCCATCGAGTGCAATGACTTTGCCATCGTTGGTCTTTACCAGTGGGTTCACTTCAACCAGAGTTGCATCCTCAGATTGGAATACCTCCCAAAGCTTTAGTAAAACATCTACAACTTGGTCGGCAACATCGGCTGGAAAATTCGCAGCTGCAATAATCTCTTTTGCTTTTGTTGCACTAATGCCATCTACTGCCGATACCGGAATCTTTGCTAATTTTTCTGGAGCGGTGCGTGCAACTTCTTCAATATCCATACCGCCAGAGACCGAGGCCATAACAAGGAATGTTCGGTTAGAGCGGTCGAGGAGAATCGCTAAGTAATACTCGGATTCAATCGGTGCAGCTGCCGCGATCATTACGGTGCGAACCTCGTGGCCTTTAATATCCATGCCAAGGATTGCACTTGCTTTTTCCCGGGCATCTGCGGCATCTACTGCCAGCTTTACTCCGCCAGCCTTTCCGCGGCCACCGACTTTAACTTGAGCTTTAACAACAACTTTCCCACCAATTTTAGTGGCGGCAGCTTCAGCCTCATCTGGTGTTGTTGCAATCGCGGCGGCTAGTACTGGTACGCCATGTTTTTCAAATAGGTCACGGGCTTGATATTCAAAGAGATCCACTGGTGCTCCACATCATGATTAGGAGGTAATCCTAGAGCTTCTCAACGGGTGCATAGCGCAGCAGTAATCTCTTCTCGCCATATTGGCCGAATTTAATCGTGGCTTCAGCCTTATCTCCCTCACCTGCAACAGCCACAACAGTTCCTAAGCCAAATGTGTCATGTGACACACGCTCTCCAACATTGAGTTCGATTGCCGTGCTCTTCTTACCAGTGGCTCGAGGCGGTGGGGCCGTTGCAACTCGAGGCCGTTTTAACAATGAAGGTGAGACAGTGGCAGAAGACTCATTTCGCCATTGAATGACATCTTCAGGAATCTCATCCAAGAATCGAGATGGTGGATTGTAATTTGGTGCGCCCCATGTCGAGCGATATTCGGCGCGAGAAATATAGAGGTGCTTGCGTGCGCGAGTGAGACCAACATAGGCAAGTCGGCGCTCTTCTTCGACCTCATCTTTTTCACCCAATGTGCGAGAGTGAGGAAAGATTCCATCCTCCATGCC
>WLOR01000104.1 GCA_009699165.1 Actinomycetota bacterium
AAATATGTGCAGTAGAACTACTTGCCGCAAGTGCGGAAAGCCAACATGGTCAGGATGCGGTAATCACATCGAGATTGCACTTAAAGGCGTTGCTAAAAAGGATCGCTGCCAAGGCCACCAAAATGATCCAAAAGAGCCGGGGTTCTTTTCGCGGTTGTTTAAAGGTCAAAAGTAAGCAAAAAACAGAAATTTGCGCTTAAAAGTAACCAATTCGTTATCCGTTGTTCCTACCGTTGGGTAGGGATGACCCCTAGATTTGAGCGTGTTACCAGGCCTTGATCTCATCAATACCTGATGACCTTTCGAAAGGCTCGACTCTAGAGAAAAGGAAAATGAATGTCAGATGTAAACAATGGCATTTCCCGTCGTTCAGTACTTAAAGGTGCTGCAGTTGGCGGACTTGGATTAGCAGCTGGTGGATCACTCCTCGCTAGCTGTGGCAAGAAGGCAACAGGTCCTCTTGCTTACGGTGCACGTTCAGTTGATGCTGGTCCAACAGCACAGAACAAGGCACTGATTGCTGCATATACAGCAAAGACCAAGAATGAAGTTAAGTACAACGCAACAGAATCAAATGCATTCCAAAACAATCTCTCACAATATCTACAGGGAACACCTGACGATACTTTTGAGTGGATGGCTGGATATCGCATGCAGTTCTTCGCAGAGCAAGGTTTACTTGCAGATCTTTCAAGCGTTTGGGACACAATTGGTGACCAATATGCAGAAAGCTACAAGATTGCATCAACTGGTCTAGATGGAAAGCAATACTTCGTACCAAAGTCTTGGTACCCATGGGGTATGCACTTCCGTAAGTCAATGTTTAAGGATCTAGGACTTTCAGCAGACACAGTTACTAACTGGGATGAATTCCTAAAGATGCTTGATGGTATGAAGAAGAAGGGTCTTGTTGGATTTGCAGCTGGCGACAAAGGCGGCTGGGAAGCAATGGGAACATTCGACATTCTTAACGCACGTCTTAATGGTTACCAGTTCCACGTAGATCTAATGGCTGGCCGCGAAAAGTGGACAGATGCAAAGGTTCTTGATGTGTTCTCTCACTGGGAGCAGTTGATTCCTTATATGAATCCAAACGTTCTAGATCTTGAATGGGATGGAGCTATGCAGCTTCTACTCCAGAAGAAGGCCGGAGCAATGCTTATGGGTTCATGGTTTGGTGGAAACTTCAAGGAGCAGTCACAAGCTGACTACGACGATCTTTCAATCATTCCTTTCCCAGAAATCAATCCAGAGCATGGTCGCGACACTGTCGATGCACCTATCGATGGTTGGTGCGTAGCTGCTAACGGAACAAATAACGACGGCGGAGCTGACTTCTTAGCATTCGCTGGCGATATGGAAGGCGTTACAGCAACTCTTGCAGCTAAGGATGCTAAGGGTGATTTGATTCCAATGACTTCTGCAAACAAGGGACAGGATCGTTCTTCTTACGATGCATTCCAACTTGAGCAGATGGCAGTTATGGATGAAGCAAAGTACATCACTCAGTTCCTGGATCGCGATACTCGCCCTGACTTTGCTGGTCCAGTTGTTGGTCCTGCAATTCAGTCATGGTTTAAGAATCCAAAGGATGTCAACAAGATTGTTGATAGCCTCCAAGCACAATGGGATGCACTTCCTCCTCTAGCTTAATAAGATAAGGTAATTGCATGAACTCGACGACGGTGGACAAAGAAAAAGCCCACCGTCGTCGAGCCTTTTCTAGAGCAGATCGCACAACACTCAGTGCATTCGTAGGTGTTCCACTCTTCTTCCATTTGCTACTTGTATGGATCCCTGCGCTACTAACCATTATTCTTTCTTTCACTTATTGGTCTGGAATTTCGATCTCACGAATTAAGTGGGCCGGTCTTGCAAATTACAAAAATATTTTCTTCGATACCCCTGCTTTTTGGGAAGCGATTCAAAACAACATTATTTGGCTAGCGTGGTTTGCTGGTATTGCCACACCACTTGGAATCCTGCTTGCGTACCAAATCGATCGTCAAATCCGCGGGCATAAGTTTTATGAAACTGCCTATTACTTACCCGTAGTTCTCTCATTGGCAGTTACTGGAATTATCTGGAACTTCTTGCTGCGCCCAGATGGTTTTGTTAACGGTCTAATGGGCCGCGATATCGATAATGCAATTTCATTTTTTGGTAACTACGACATCAATATCTATGTGATTTTAACTATCGCCTCTTGGCGCCATATTGGTTACATCATGTTGCTCTATTTAGCTGGTCTAAAATCAGTTGATATGTCGCTTCGAGAGGCATCAGCCCTAGACGGTGCTACCGAGTGGCAGACCTTTAAGAGGGTCATTTTCCCTTCTATGAAGCCTGTAAACATCATTGTTATCGTTATTACGATTATCGAATCCCTGCGAGCTTTCGACATTGTTTACATTATTTATGGCTCATCCGCAGGCTTCCCAATTTTGGGCACTTTAGTTTTCCAGAACATCGCTGGCGAAGGTGCCTCAATGAAGGGTGCTGCCTACGCCGTAATTCTCTTCGTACTTTCAATCGGACCAATTATCGCCTACCTACGTACAACCTTTAAGAGTGATGTCCAATGAGCATTGATTTAGAACTTCAACAAAATGCGGTCAAATATCGCAATAAGCAAAAAGTAAAAGATGCTTTCATCTCTGCCTTTATTGGAGTCTTTGCGCTCGTGTGGATTTTTCCAATCGTTTGGACTGTCTGGACTTCGCTTCGCCCATATAAAGATGTTCGTGCACATGGTGTCTTCTCAATGCCTAAGACGCTTAACTTTCAAAATTATATCGATGCAATTGCGCGAATGGATCTTCCACTCTATTTTTGGAATACCTTTGCAATCACTATTCCCGCGGTTTTCTTAACTCTATTTTTCGGTTCACTGATTGCCTTCGTGGTAAGCCGCTACTCTTTCAGGTGGAATGTTTCACTACTTCTACTGTTCACTGCCGGTAATCTATTGCCAGCACAGCTCGTATTTATCCCAGTTTTCAAAATGTACATAACCCTTGGCAAGGCAGTAGGAATTCCACGGCTCTTGTATGACTCTCCTTGGGGAGTAGTTCTAATTCACGTTGCATTCCAGATGGGCTTTGCAACATTTGTGTTATCTAGTTACATGAAAACCGTTCCGAAAGAGATCAGCGAATCTGCAATGGTTGATGGTGCAACGGTCTTCACTCACTACACAAAGGTCATGTTGCCACTTCTTCGCCCAGCGCTGGCATCCCTTGCTGTATTGATGACAACTTGGATTTACAATGATTTCTTCTGGGCATTAGTTTTGATGTCAACAGATTCAAAACGTCCAATTACTTCAGCTCTTGGCCGACTTCAAGGCGAGTTCGTAACGGATTACAACCTGTTAGCGGCAGGTGCCACTATTGCCGCACTGCCTACGCTGATTGTGTTCTTTATTCTGCGCAAGCAGTTTGTTTCTGGCTTAACTCTCGGCTCAACAAAGGGATAAAAATGAAAGCAATTCAGATCACCGCATTCGGTGGTCCAGATTCCATGCACTTGGTCGATCTTGCAGATCCCGTTGCCGCTGCTGGGCAAGAGTTAATTGATGTAACTTCAATTGGAATTAACTATGCAGATACGCACCAAACTGAGAACTCATATCTTTCTCCACAAAAACTTCCGCTAATTCCAGGTCTAGAAGTTGTTGGCATTGCAAGTGGCCGCCGTGTGTTAGCGCCAGTTGATGGCGGGGGATATGCGCAAAAAGCAGTTGCATATTCTGCAGCGTTAATTGAAATTCCAGATGGAGTGACTGATGAGCAGGCTTTGTGCATGCTCGTCCAAGGAACAACCGCGTGGCATATTCTCAAAACCGTTGGACACTTAAAGTCGGGTGAAACTGTTGTAGTCCATGCTGCAGCCGGTGGAGTAGGAACAATTGCAATTCAATTAGCAAAATTGTGGGGAGCTAAAGTTATTGCTGTTGCTTCAACTGAAAAAAAGCGTGCACTTGCGCTATCACTTGGCGCGGATGTTGCAATTGATGCTGATCAAGATAAATTGTTGGCAGCTATTGTGGATGCAAATGGCGGTAAGCCAGTTGACTTAGTTCTAGAAATGGTTGGCGGGAAAACTTTTGATGCAAGCCTTGAGGCACTGGCACCTTTCGGTCGCTTAGTTACATTTGGAATGGCCTCTCGTACTGCCCCAACTCCTATTCATCCAGGTGCGCTTATGGGTGGAACCAAGACGATTACTGGTTTTTGGTTGGCGCATTGCTTTGGCAGTAAAGAACTTCTTAACGATGTGATTGCCGATCTCTTCGCATTAGTCATTGATGGAAAGTTAAAACCAGCTATCGGTGCAACGTATGGCTTAAGTCAGGCAACTGTTGCGCATCAGGCGATGTTGGCCCGCGAAACAACGGGCAAAATCACGCTAAATCCAGCGCTCTAAATAGGCGGTTTTTCCAAAGTAGTTATTTCCCTGTACGCTCAGCGTTCGACCTGCCCCCCTAGCTCAGTTGGTAGAGCGTTTCCATGGTAAGGAAAAGGTCACCGGTCCGATTCCGGTGGGGGGCTCGAAACGAGTTCTTCACCAAAAGAAGATCGTTGCACAAGCACAACCCT
>WLOR01000105.1 GCA_009699165.1 Actinomycetota bacterium
GAAGTAGTGTCGGCAGTTTCAAATTCAGTTGGAGCAACAAGAGTAGTTCTATCTGAGATATTTGAGTACGAAACTATTTTGTCGTCCGGAGTAACTGCTCCAACGCTTACTACCAAGGGATCACAAGCGGGATGCGAAATTCCAGTCAATTGTCCCCCATTTCCAGTTGCTGCTACAGGAATTACACCTAAAGCACGCATGGCAACAAACCGCTGATGCCAGTCTGATACGTTGCAATAATCTGTTTGGCGAGGTGATGGTCCATCGTTTCCAAACGACATGCTCACTGCAGCGATGTTGTACTTCTTTGCATTAGCAATGATCCAATCAAAGCCTTGTAGGGCTTCACCGTTCTTAATCATTATTAATCGAACACTGGGTGCGAATTCAAGAACCGAACTAGACACACCAACGCCGTGCCAAACGGGATTTCCATTGGCATCAAGTACCGCTTCAGCCGTTCCCATGCCTTCAGAGATCCCTGCCTCAGATTTGCACTTCCAAATAATGTCGCCGATGACAGTCGGTTGGGTGCATACTTCTGCAATTATGCGTCCATCAAATTGCACATGGTCAGATTGAATTCCGCCATCCATTAAAACAACAGATACTCCCTTTCCTGTGTATCCATTTGCAATTGTCCAGTCAGCGCCGACTTGTTGTTGAGCAGCGGTTAATCGTGGATGAGATGGCGGCAAGGCGATAGGGCCAAGATCTGCATTAAGCAGTGTAGAAATTGCGTCTGCGTCTGCGTGTGCTGGGGCTACAGGCGCTAAGGCACTGGCTACTAAAAGAATGCAAATTAATAACAAGCGCTTCATATCATTACTTTACCTCAAGAATTCTCTTGTGAAAAGATATTTTGGCAAGTGAGCTAAGTAGTATTTTTAGTAACTGCCAAGAAAATGATGTATTGGCACGCCGTCACACTTTACGATTCCAAAAACAAGTACTTTTAAATCAAAACTCATTAGGCTAGCCTTGTGAATATGGAACCCAAACTCCAGATGATTCAAGAGAGTTTAGAAATTCTTTCGAGGGCGGCCAAAAAATCCCCTAACACAATCGCATTCATTGGCGCTGGTTCTGCAGGAGCTGAAATTTCCAGAATGGATCAATACTCCGACATTGATTTCTTTTTGATTGTTGAGGATGGTTTCTCCTCTGGATTTATTAATGACAACTCTTGGTTTGGTCGCGAATTGCCTATTGTTTTTGCCTTCAGAGATACCGATCATGGAAATAAGGTACTGCTTCAAAATGGAGTGTTTTTAGAGTTTGCGATATTCACTAAGGCCGAGCTGGCACAAAATGGAATACCTGGTTTGCGAGTTATTTGGTGTCGCCCAGATTTCTCACTCCCCGACCTTTCAGCCAAGCAACCATCTACGCGTGAACTTTCCTACTACGTTAATCAAGCCCTTTCGAATCTACTTGTTGGAGCTTTGAGATTACGCAGAGGTGAGCGGCTAGCAGCCCTTGCCATGATTGAACGTTACGCACTGACTAATTTACTGACGGCATTTCGAGTGAAAAATAATTTAAAGATCGAAGACCCTTTCACCATTGAGCGACGGGCAGAACAGGCACTCGGGATTGACTTTTCCAATTTGGTACAAGGGTATGAAAAGCTAGAGATCTCACTTGAAAAGATTTTGCAGTTTGCAGAAGATAACTTTGAGGTTGATACGTCCATCGCTCAATCTATACGTGAGTTATTGAATTCTCAAAGAAGAACTGTCCTATAAGCCAGAAAGTAGACACAAAACACTTATAAAAATCCTTGTTTAAGCCTTTATGTGACAAGTACTATCAGTGGCATGCCTAAGAAAATTCATCCACTTACACTTCCAGCAATCGCTCTGAGTTTGATGACAGTGATTTCGGCAGTTGCAGGATTGAACGTGGCACTTCCTTCCATCGCACGTGATCTTGGTGCAACCCAGACTCAGCTCACTTGGATAGTTGATGCCTATACGGTGGTCTTTGCCGGACTGCTTCTGCTCTCAGGCGCTCTCTCTGATCGATTTGGCCGCCGAAATGGTTTGGTCCTTGGGCTAATTATTTACATGATGGTTGCAACTTACGGACTCTTCGTTGACAGCGTTGGCCACCTCATCATGCTCCGCGCCGTAATGGGAATTGGTGCCGCATTCATCATGCCTTCTACTCTTTCTGTCATCACCACTTCCTTCCCACCGCAGGATCGCTCTCGAGCTGTTGGTGTTTGGGTAGGAGTTGCAGGAGGCGGCGCATTCATTGGGCTCTTCGGCAGTTCGTTCTTAATGCGCTACTACTCATGGCATTCATTCTTTGCACTAAACCTAGTCTTGGCGCTATTAGGACTTATCGGCGCCTTAACAGTGGTACCAAATTCAGCTGATGATTCAGGCAGAAAACTCGACGTTGCAGGTGGACTCATCTCTATTGCTCTTGTGGGTGGACTTGTTTATGGAATTATCGAAGGCGCAGAATTGGGATGGACCTCTGGAAATTCCATCGCTGGTTTTGTAGTTGCGTTGATTTCTTTCCCAACATTTGTCTTTACCGAACTACGCAAAGATGCACCACTGTTGGATCCGCGCCTCTTTACTAATCGTGGATTTAGCATGGGATCACTTTCGGTTATGTTGCAGTTCTTTGGTCAATTCGGTTTCATCTTTGTAGGCCTTCAATTTTTACAGTTTGTATATGGGTTCACACCTTGGGAGGCCGTACTCAAATTACTTCTCGTCCCATTTATAGTTCTGCCGATGTCACGCGTTGCTGGTGTATTAAGCAAGACGATCCCTCAGAAGTATCTTGGGTCTTTCGGGCTCACCATCCTTGGAATTGGTATGTACGTATTCAGCACCATGCCAATGACTTTTAGTTATGCGCATTTCTGGACCGGACTTGCTCTCTTTGGATTTGGAATGGCACTTGCTTCAACGCCAGCTACAACCGCAATCACTAACTCGCTGCCTGCTGAGAAACAAGGTGTCGCCTCCGCGGTAAATGATGTGGCTAGAGAACTCGGTAGCGCCTTAGGGATTGCTTTAGTCGGCGCAATCCTTAACTCCACCTATCGAAGCGGTATGGCTGAATCGGTAAAACAACTTCCGGCCGCTTTAGCAGAAAAGGTTTCTCACTCCATCGCCTTTACCAGCTTCACGCCACCTGCGGGCTCAGAACAACAATTTGCACAGTTAAAGCAGAAGGCTTTTGAATCATTTCAACATGGCACGGCGCTGAGTATGCGCATGATCATGATTGTTGCTTTTGCCGCAGCGCTCACCATCCTTATATTCGCGCCTAACAAAGTCCATGAAATCGATTAAGCACAAACTTCTTCTTATTAGCCAATTAGTAAACTGAAAACGTTCTGCCCACATGCCCACAAAGAATTGCAAGATTTCACAATGGTTACTTACCTTTGCTTAAATCTCCCAGGTGGATGTGTTTGAAATCTGAATCGTATTTTAGGCCATATCCAAAGAATCTATCCCAATCGATATGCCCAAGCCAGCTAATTCCAATAGCCAAAGCCATAACTTTGGTTTACCAGTTACGTATGTTGGTTCCATAGGAAAAGTGCAAAAGAAGAACCGTCTAATAAGCCGGATATTTACTTTGTTTTTATAATATGAGATTGAATGTTACGCCGACAAAGATGATTCCTAGCGAAACCGTCCCAAAGTACGCTGCTAGTAACTTCGGCTTCATCACTTTGCGCAGGAGCATCGCTTCTGGAAATGATAATGCAGTCACGCTCATTGCAAAAGCTAAGAGAGTTCCCATGGGCATTCCCTTTTCAGAGAGCGCCGAAATAATCGGAATCACTGTTGCAATTCCAGAATACAAAGGAACTCCGATTACTGTAGCGGTAAGTACTCCAGCCACAGGTCCCCATGATGCAATAGTTTCAATCGCTGAAGTCGGAACCCAGCCGTGAATAAGCGCGCCAACAGCAACACCGATTAGTATGTAAACAAAGGTTGTATTTACCGTATCTCTGGCCTCTAGCAAGGCAGCGTTTGCCCTCTTCTGAAGTGATGGCTTAATTACATTGCCCTGTGAATCAATCACATTGAGACTCTTCACCTGTGTAACTTCGGTCAAACTTGGTTTTGCGAATTTGCGAAGAGCAATCCCCGCTCCAACAGCAATCGCAAAACCCATTCCGGCATATGCGCCTGCGATACCCCAACCAACTGTGGTCGCTAGCATGATTACGGCGATTTCATTGACCAGAGGACTCGCAACTAGAAAAGAGATTGCTTGGCTGACCGGAACGCCACCACGAATAAAACCTGTAAAAACAGGGACGGCGCTACATGAACAAAATGGGGTTGCCATTCCAATTCCCGCAGCTATTCCATGACCTTTAATCGAACTGACTTTCTCCATATGCATGCGGAC
>WLOR01000106.1 GCA_009699165.1 Actinomycetota bacterium
CCCCCAACCGGCCGCTTTGGAGACGGCAACTCTAGCCAATTGAGCTACTGCCCTTCGCACGAAGGCATGGCAAAACCATAGGGAAAAGCAAACCCTCGTGAGCGTTGAAGTGTAGAGGCAAGGAGGGGTTCAGGTCTAACTCGCATCTGGAATACGGCAGACTTAGGGCTATGAGCCCACGAATTTCAACCCGAATCGCTGCAATCGCAGAGTCCGCCACCTTAGCCGTCGATGCCAAGGCCAAGGCCCTCAAAGCACAGGGACGTCCCGTCATCGGTTTCGGTGCAGGCGAGCCCGACTTCCCGACACCGGATTACATTGTTGAAGCTGCAGTTGCAGCAGCTCGCGTTGTTGCAAATCACCGTTACACACCAACACCCGGTTTACCAGAACTTCGCGATGCGATTGTTGCAAAGACTAAGCGCGATTCCAATTACGAGATCACCTCTGATCAAGTTTTAGTCACCAATGGTGGAAAGCAGGCTGTATATCAAGCCTTTGCAACAATTATTGATGAAGGTGATGAAGTTTTGTTGCCATCTCCATTTTGGACTACTTACCCAGAGTGCATCAAATTAGCTGGTGGAATCACCGTAGAAGTTTTTGCGGATGAAACTCAAAACTATCTGGTCACGGTCGAACAGCTAGAGGCAGCACGCACTGATAAGACAAAGGCTATTCTCTTTTGTTCTCCATCTAATCCAACTGGCTCGGTGTATTCACCCGAACAAGTTAAAGCCATCGGAGAATGGGCGCTCAAGAATAATATTTGGGTTATTGCTGATGAAATCTATGAACATTTGTTATACGACGGAGCAACTGCACCAAGCATGCCAGTTATAGTTCCTGGTCTTGCAGATACCTGCATTATTTTGAATGGCGTTGCAAAGACATATGCAATGACAGGCTGGCGAGTCGGTTGGATGATTGGCCCCAAAGATGTCATTAAGGCCGCAACAAACCTGCAGTCTCACTTAACATCAAATGTTTCGAATGTTTCACAACGTGCAGCAATTGCCGCTGTTAGTGGCGATTTACAAGCGGTTCATGCAATGGGCCAAGCATTCAATCGTCGACGTAAATTAATCGTAGATCTACTCAATGAGATTCCAGGGTTTGTATGTCCAACTCCAACTGGTGCGTTTTATGTTTACCCCTCAGTTAAAGGCGTACTTGGAACATCCATACGTGGAAAAGTTCCAACAACATCGGCCGAGCTAGCAACGATACTTCTCGAAGAAGTTGAGGTTGCGGCAGTGCCAGGTGAGGCTTTCGGGCCATCTGGGTATCTGCGCTTTTCGTATGCGACAAGTGATGCTGACATTGTTGAAGGTATTGGCAGAATCAAAAAACTACTTACTGAAGGTTAAATCTCAACTCCAATTAGATTTACTTCGGCAACAAGGGTTATTCCAAAAGCCTGCTGTACATGATCCCGTGCTCTTTTAGCTAAAGCGGCAATATCGGATGCGGTCGCAGTTCCCGAATTAGTAAGTGCCAAAACATGTTTAGTTGATATTCGTGCTCCACCAATTTCATCGCCTTTGTGAATCCCAGAGTTTTCGATTAACCATGCCGCAGAGACTTTAACGCGACCGTCATTGAGTGGCCATTTGGGAGCAGCGTTTGGTAGCGCATCTGCTGCTTGCTGCGAAATTATCGGATTAGTAAAGAAAGAGCCAGCAGACCAAGAGTCTTTATCCTCAGCTGACAAGAGCATTCCTTTATTTGCACGCAACTCTAAAACCGCTTCGCGACAATTAGTCACCAATGCTTTGTCACCAATATCAATCTGAAGTTTCTTCGCTAACTCAAGATAGGTAATTGAGGTTGTCATCTCACCGATACGTAATTGAAATGCAACATCTAAGACCACATAACGGCCGGGGTGGGCTTTAAAATGCGAACTGCGGTATGAAAATTCGCACTCTGCATTTGTGAAAGTCTTAATCTCTTTCTTTTCGCGATCATATGTACGGACCCGTGTAATGAACTCACTTACTTCATGTCCATATGCCCCAATATTTTGAATTGGCGCAGCACCAACAGTTCCGGGGATTCCGCTCAGCGTTTCAAGACCTGCAAAGCCTCTTTTGATTGTGGTCAGAACAAAGTTATCCCAGTTTTCACCGGCGCCAATAGTCAACGTTGCTCCGCTGCATGCATCGACTTCGGACTCAACTGAGTTGTTTGAAATGCGGATAACTGTTCCCTCAAAACCTGCATCCGATACTAGGACGTTTGTTCCACCACCCAGGATTAATACTGGTGAATCCCCTGCACTTTCAATGGCAGCGATGATTTCTTCCTGAGTTGAAACCTGCAGGATTTTCTGTGCCGGACCACCCACATGAAAACTGGTGTATTTCGAGAGCTCGGTCATAGGTGAAGGCTACCTACGTGGGGACAAAATCGCTTCTTTCCCTCTGTACTTATCGAGGATGCGATCAAAGGTCTTCTTGGATTGTGCGTCACGATAATCAGGATCCACATCGTGATAGCCATGATGACGCTCCTGAATTAAGGGCAGATCTATCTGCAACAGCTTTCCACCAGCCTGGCGTATTTTGAGTGAGTACTCAATATCGGCATTTCTGTAATACACAGCGCGAGGATTAAAGCCCCCCACTTCTACCATTGCTTCGCGGTTAAAGGCCATAAAGTATGAAAACAGAACATCGACCTCGCCGACTCCTTTATCCTCGACGCTGCGCCAATCATCATCAAGGTTTACTAATCCTCCGCGCCAACCAACGGCAACATAATCGCCCTTTTCAAGTTCAGTAACTACGGGTGTAATTGCATCACCAGTAAATCGAGTTGATGGATCCATCACAATTACGTATTTACTAGAAACTTTTTCCAGAAAAACATTTGCACAGTCTGCCCAGCTAGCACCTGGGGCTACGGCAATCAAATAAGTTCTTTTATCCATCTGTTCAAATAATCTTCCGGTATCACCGATTGCGATAATTGCAACGGCGCAATCGCTACTTGCTTTAATAGTTTTTACCGTCTCTAAAGCATCATCAGTAAATCCATCGACGATAATTCCCACGGTTACATTGTTTTCAAGATCAATAGGCCGAATATCTCGGGGATATGCCAGAGTTATATAAGGCTTCTTTTCGCGTAGCTCATACCCTCCTGGGACATCAACTACTTCAAAGCCTGCGTGCAAAAGTTCATCGCGATATTTATCGGCTAAAGCAAAGTCTTTGGCGGCGCGCGCTTGCATGCGGGCGCTGGCTAGTTCTGTGATCGAATCTGGAACGTTCATCGTGTGACTACTGCTTTAGCCATTCCTAATACTTTTATACCCGCTGACGTTGCAGAAAGATCTAACTTAATGCGACCCCCATCAATTTCAACAACAGTAGCGCTTACTGTTAAATCAACTTTTTCATTGGCGGGAACAATCACTGGCTTTACAAAGCGCGCCGAAAACTCCTTAACAGCCGAACTGCCGCCAGCCCAATCTGATACATACTTTCCAGTTAGCGCCATTGTTAACATTCCATGCGCAATAACATTAGGCAGACCAACCGAGAGTGCAAACTCTTCATTTTGATGAATTGGATTCTGATCTCCGCTTGCATCGGCATAAGCCTTCAAAAGTGCTCTGTCCAGATAGAAAACTTTCACTGGCAGTATGGTTCCAACTTCAATCACCCGCGCACCACCAATGTCGACCATGATGAGACAACGAGTTCTGGTCCATTGTGTAAATCAGATCGTACTGAAATAATTTCATTTCCTGCCGCTACACGTAAAGTCTCTATAGTTGCAGAGCATCTCAAAATATCTCCAGCAATTATTGGGCGAAAGATTTCAAACTTTTGATCGCCATGAACAAGTCGAGTCCAATCAACACCAATTTCTGGCTGAGTTAAAATATTTTCATACTGAGATAGTGAGATGCGAATTGAAAAAGTTGGTGGAGCTACTCTTGTATCGTTTTCACCAATGACGGCAGCAAAATTATCTATCTCTGATTGCGTGACGGTTACTAAATCTGCACCTGTAAAAGTGCGCCCGACCGAATCGGGATTGATCATTAGCGAGTTTCGCGGTGAAGTGTTGACAACTTGCAACGTGGACAGAACTTTTTGAGCTCCATGCGGTCTGGATCGTTGCGGCGATTCTTCTTGGTGATGTAGTTGCGCTCTTTGCAATCGACGCAGGCCATGGTGATCTTTGGACGAACGTCCGCGCTCTTACTTGCCATGGTCTTACTCCTTCATCGGTTATTGAAGGCCCTAGGTTACCCGAGGGCACTCAATGCGCGAAATTCGCGCGGGAACTACTAGTAGCGGGAGCGGGACTTGAACCCACGACACAGCGATTATGAGCCGCTTGCTCTACCAAGCTGAG
>WLOR01000107.1 GCA_009699165.1 Actinomycetota bacterium
TGGATAGATAAGTCCTGCATCACCAAATGCTGCCTTGCCAAGAATTAAGGCTGCAACAAGTGTGACTGCATAAGACTCGAATAGATCTGCTGCCATTCCGGCACAGTCTCCAACGTTATCTCCAACGTTATCAGCGATAGTTGCCGCGTTACGTGGGTCATCTTCAGGAATATTTTTTTCGACCTTACCGACTAGATCTGCTCCAACATCTGCAGCCTTAGTAAAGATTCCACCGCCGACGCGCATAAACATTGCAAGCATCGCTGCGCCAAAACCAAAGCCTTCAAGAACTGATGGTGCATTTTCACGATAAATAATGACAACAAGTGATGCACCAACCAATCCAAGACCAACAGTTGTCATACCGACAACGCCACCTGTGCGGAAGGCGATCTGAACAGCTTTCTGGCCATCCTTATTGCGCGCGGCATCGGCGACGCGAACATTTGCGCGAACCGCTAACCACATACCGTTGTAGCCAACGAGTGCAGAAAAAGCTGCACCGATGAGGAAGAAGATTGAACGCCCTACACGGATTTCAGTATCGCCAGGAAGTGCAAACAAGAGCACAAAGACGATTGCCACGAAGTAAGAAAGAGTGCGGAACTGGCGAGATAAAAACGCTGCCGCTCCCTCTTGCACTGCTTCTGCGATTTCACGCATCTTGGCAGTTCCATCGCTGGCAGCTAAGACTTGTGCACGTAGTGCATAGGCAACACCTAGTGCGCCGAGTGAGATTGCAAGGACGATGTAGACAAGATTCAGGTTTGAACCAGTTACTTGTACGAGTGATACGGTGCTTGAAGCACGCATAAGTTCTCCTCCATTGGAGTTTCAGGGCGCCTGGTCGAATAGGTTGGCGCGAAGACTAGGGAAGTTTAAGCACTAAAGGGCTAAAAAGGGAAAACATACCTATCTATTACTTCACAGCCCCTGCCGTAAGTCCCCTGATGAAGTAACGCTGGAGGCTAAAAAAGACCAGTAGGGGTACCGACATTGAGATAAACGAGCCGGCGGCCACCGTCTGCCAGCCCTCGCCATACTGACCAAGCATGGAAAGGAGCTTGTAGGTCAAAACTGGGTGGTCATTACCCACAAAGACGAAGGCGATCAAATAGTCGTTCCAGACCCACAGGAACTGGAAGATGGCAAAAGATGCCAAGGCCGGAACCGAGATGGGAAGCACCAAACGCCAGAAGATCGTGAAATTGCTTGCGCCATCGACCCGTGCAGCCTCGATCAGGGGCACAGGAATCGACATCATGTAGTTTCGAAGAATATAGACAGCCAACGGCATTGCAAATGCTGCATGGACAAACCAAGCCGCAGCATATTGACCAGAGATTTCAATTCCTGTTTTTGCAGTAAATGCCAAGAAAAGTTTAAGAACCGGAACCAATGCACCTTGAAGTGGAATGACAAGTAAGCCAATCAAAATAGAGAATATGAACTCGCGACCTTTGAATGTTAAGAATGTGAAACCGTAAGCTGCATATGCTGCAAAAAGTAATGGCAGGATTGTCGCAGGCAAGGTGACCGCAAATGAGGAGATGATGCTTGCACTTAATCCATCTTTACTCATGACATCTGAAAATGCTTGCAACGTCCAACTATCTGATGAGAAATGAATTATTGCATTCCACCAACCAGTTGTCTGTGCCTCGGTACTTTCTCGCATAGATGTAATAAGAAGTCCAAAAGTGGGTAATAGCCACAAAGCAGATATGGCGATCAATATAAGAGTTGACCCTAGTTTTGATTTATCTGCAAAATTCTTGAGCTTCTTCATCGCACTGCATCCATTTTTCTATAGTGACGGACTTGGTAGACCATTACTGGAGCAATTAAAGCTATAAGAACTACAACTGTCGCCATTGCTTTGCCTGTATTTCCATAGACAAAATACTCGTTATAGAAGTTTTGGGCCAACACATTGGTGTTGTAATTTCCACCAGTCATCGCTAAAACGATATCGAAAATCTTCATAGAGCCAATTAGTACTGTGATAAATACTGATATCGCCGTGCCCCAGATCTGGGGCAAAATAATGCGGAAGAATATTTGCCGAGATGACGCGCCATCCATCCTGCCTGCCTCCAGAGTGTCTTCTGGAACGGCTTTAATTGCTGCAGACATCAAGACCATTGCAAATCCAACATTGAGCCATATGAAAATAATCATCAAGAAGATGTTGTTGAGTTTGAACCCCTCCAACTGCAGCCAAGTCTGAGGTGACCCTCCAAAAGCAGTCCAGAGTGCGTTTAGTAAGCCTGTTTGAGACTGTCCTTCGGGAATATACGAGTAAATCAAGCGCCAGATTGTTGCAGCGCTGACGAAAGATATCGCCATTGGCATAAATATTGCTGACTTAAAGAACTTTTCACGTTTCGGTCCTACATTGTTTGAAAACTGCGCAATCGCCAAGCCAATACTTACGACAACAATTGGAACGATTGCGATCCACATAAGGTTATTGACCAACATGGTTCTAAAATTTGAATCACCGAAAATTTCTTGATAGTTCCTCAAACCGACCCATGTGGTGCTTCCATCTATTGCCTCTTCCATAAAACTTAAACGGATAGATTGCAAGGTTGGATAAATAAGGAAGAGTGATATCAATAAAACCACTGGCCCAATGAAGACCCAGGGTTGTAAAGCTTTGCGGATTTTTGTGGGAAGCGATTCAACTATTTTGTTTCCGAGCCAAAATAAGAGCATGGTAACAACGACGCCAATGACTATGGCTTCAACTGCTACAAGAAAATCTCTCACTCGTGTTGCCTATTCTCATTTTTATATAGATGTCCCAAGGACTGCTTCTAAGTGCAGTTCAGCGTCAGCGAGGAAATTACCCTCACTGACGCTGAACCCGCAACTTCAAACAATTAGTTAGGAAAACTAATTGTGATTATGCTTTATCCCAAGAAGCATCGATAGCAGCGAATGCCTGCTTCATTGTCTTCTTTCCTGCGATCCAGTTTGTTAACTCTTTCCACTCAGTCGCATTAACAATCGCTGGCTCTAAATCAGAACCATCGAATCCAAATGCCTTAGCTGATGCAAGGATTCCTGCAATGCTCTTAGTGATTGGATTTGAGTATTTAGAACCTGGGAAGGTCTTGTGTGCTGATAGGTATGAAGGGTACTTCGACAACATAGTTCCCTGACCGAGTTGATCAGAGAGGATGAATGAAAGAACCTTCTTGGTTGCAGCGTTGTCGTTAAATCCAGCGGCTAGATCGCCACCACCTAGAACGCCATCAGTTGCACCTGCTGGAGTTGGGAGCTTGAAAACACCGACGTGAGTGAAGTCATTTGCCTTGTACTCAGCCTTAATTGCATCTGGGAAGAAGTCAGTGATAAATGATCCTTGACGCATCATGAAGCACTTGCTCTTATTCGTTGCAAATAATGCAGCTGTATTTCCGAAGCCAGTTGCAGCGATTGACTTACCGCCACCGTTGACGTTGCCTGGTGTTAGTGCGATCTCAGCCAACTTGTTTCCTGCCTTTGTTACAACAGGAGAGTTGAATGCAACTTTACCCTTCCACCAGCTGTTGTAAGTTGCAACTCCGCCGTAGCGAAGTACGTACTCTTCAAGCCAGTCAGTTGCAGCCCAACCAGTTGCTCCACCAGATTCGATGCCTACGCACCATGGAAATCCGAGCTTCTTATTCTTGATTGTTGCAGTCAATTTTGTTAGATCTGCATCTGTCTTTGGAACTGTTAATCCAGCAGCTTTGAAGTTAGCTGGGTTGTACCAAACCAATGACTTTACGTTTGCAGAAACTGGAAGTCCGTATGTCTTTCCGCCCTTTACTGCAAGAGTGTCCCAACCTGGAACAAGTGTTGCCTTGATTGCTTTGAGATCAACAAGGTTATCTAGTGGCTCAAGCACTGATGCGTACTCAAGGAGTCCGCCTGGCTGTGGCCACATGGCGATATCTGGAGACTGTCCAGCCTTTACTTTGACACGGATATCTGTATCAAATGAGTTAAGAACTGTGTATTTGATGTCGAGATTATTAGCAGCACCAAATGCATCTAGCTCTGCTTGGAAACCTTCAGCTTGAGCTCCTGAGAACCCACCATAAACGGTTACTGTCTCAGCTGCGTGTGCCGATGGGAGTACTGAAACTGATGCTGCTACAGCTACTGCAACAATTGCAGCACTAAATTTGATTTTCATATATTCCTTTCAAGGGTACATGTTTTTTCTAAATCACCTAACGCGGGTGAAAGTTACATGAGTTGAAAAATCAAAATAGCTAAAAAGTTGTTTTTGGCCATAACGGTTTGCTCAATTTTTTTAACGGTTTTTGCAGTTTTTTACAGGCGCTTTTGAGCGTAAACCATGTAA
>WLOR01000108.1 GCA_009699165.1 Actinomycetota bacterium
TGAGGCCGCATTAGCACTTGTTAATAGCCACCAATATGGAAACGGCACCGCGATATTCACGAATGATGGGGGAGCGGCCCGCCGCTACCAAAACGAAGTTGAGGTCGGCATGGTCGGCATCAACGTTCCGATCCCAGTTCCAATGGCGTACTACTCATTCGGCGGCTGGAAAAACTCATTATTCGGCGACTCCCATGCCCACGGTACCGAAGGCGTTCACTTCTTCACTCGCGGCAAAGTTGTCACCAGTCGCTGGTTAGATCCAAGCCATGGTGGAATCAACTTAGGTTTCCCGCAGAACGACTAACGTTGTTTTCTGGCTACACATAAACTGAACGCATGGATGGCTCACTTGCATTAGTCGGCTCTGGTGAGTACTTACCCGCAATGGCGGCCCTTGAAAAATCGCTCATCGGTGACGGAGAGCGGAATGGCAAACAAGCAAGGTACATTCAAATTCCAACTGCTGCTGGCCGTGAAAGCGAAGATCGACTTAGTTATTGGGAAAACCTTGGTAAGCGCCAAGGAGAGTTAATTGGAGTAGAAACATTATTCTTGCCAATCTTTAATCGTGAAGATGCAAACAATCCTGATTTAGCACAACAAATAAAAAATAGCGCACTCATGTATATGTCAGGTGGTGATCCGCATTATTTAGCGCAGACCTTGATGGGTACGTTGGTATGGGATGCAATTGTAGAAAACTGGCGCGGTGGTGCATCGCTTGCCGGTTGTAGCGCAGGTGCGATGGTCTTAAGTTCACATATTCCAAACTTTCGATTACTGAAAAGTACGCCGACAGCTGGATTAAATCTGCTTCCAGAAATCCGGGTCATTCCGCATTTCAATAAGTTCTTTAAGTGGATTCCAGAGAGTGCAGCCAAGCTTTTGCTTCATGTTCCGGATGGATCAATTCTTATTGGGGTGGATGAGTTAACTGCAATCGTAAAGCGAAGTGGTCAAGATGATTGGGTCGTGTGTGGGCAGGCAAAAGTGCATGTACTCAATGGATTACCCGATCGGCAGCTAATTGACGGTGAGCGAATTCTCTTGACCAGACCCGGTGAGTAAGAGACGTATGGCGATGAAATTGAAAATGCGAGCTTTTAGATAGTTATCTCGAGGGTCGTACCGCTTGGGGTGCTTTGTATTTTCCAGGGCGTGAGTGCGATTTGGTCAAGCCATTCAGAGCCAAGTCCGCGTTTGGCAGAGATTTTTTCGGCGCCGTTGCTATGAAGGGTTAAATGAATACCGATGGAGTTATTAAATGCGGTCGCCGTTATCTGAGTGGCTTTACCGTGACGATAACTGTTAGCGGCAAACTCTTCGATGGTTTGCACAAGAGCTGCGTTGCGCTCGGGAAAATTTAGAATCGCTTGGGGGACATCTATTTTAATATCGAGGATTCCCATCCAAGATTTGCGGACTGCCTCGAGGCGTTCGTACGGAGACTCTGCAAACTTTTGAAAATCATCAATAAACGAACGATTGATAAGAGAAGAAACGCGTTGAAGAATCTCGGACGATTTCTCTCGATTGTTAGAAACAGCTGCTTCTTCTAACTGTCCGGCGATGGCTAGAAGTTCTGATTGCAAAGAGTTATGAAGGTATGAAGCAAGGTGGCGTTCACCGATATCGAAAGGCTTAGACGTGTTGGGAATCTTATGAATTTCATAGCTTTCGAGTAACTCAATGATTAAAGCATGATCTCGTAGAGTTAAATTAAAAAGAGAAAGAATGATCATTAGTGCCGGGGCTACTAGCGAGATCAATAACGTCGCAGTCCAGGACCCGCTGTAACCGAGTAGAAGTGAGGCGTATTCACTTCCGATAACTGGTGTAATGCCGATTGCTATCATGTAGAGATAATTATTTGAGAAGAAGCGAGTTTTAGAGAGCGACATTATTGCGAGCAAGATGGCGAAGAAGGATGTGGTTCGAACTAATGATTCAGTCAATGTGCGGATGAAGACGTTATCGAGAAGAGCCAAGAAGAGCAGGGCGGAGATGTAGATTTTTTTGGAAAAGTCTAAGAATGCGATACAGTCTTTGAGCATTTGCCGAAACCGAATTACAGGATATTCATTGAGACTTCTTAGCCAGATGCGACGGCTGAGAGGACGAAGTTGTAAATTTATCTTTGATTTGAGGAGTTCTGCAACTTCACGCAAGTTTTCGGCATCATCATCTTCAAGGCGAGCAGCAAATGATTTGAAGAACTCTTCTTGCAAGTTTGCAAGTTCTGCGGCACTTTGGTCAGAAGGCATGAACGAGGGAATGACGGGAAGGTTTCGCTGAATAAATTTATTAAGTGCTTGTTGATAACGGGCACGAAATGCCCTAGAGAGGTTAATCAAGATATTTGCTGTGCAAAGCCAGAAAAGGGTAGTTGCAGTGGAGGCAAGGATGCGGTTTAAGAGACCTCCGGGAGCATTTAAATCGAGAGCATCGACAGTTAGATAGAAGAGGTATCCGCGGATTGCACCCGTAGCAATTGCTGCGATAAGAAAGTTTGTAAATTTAAGTGCGTAATTGTTTTTGGTGATTAGACCATCTAACCAAGTAAACGGCAGGTAGCAGGCAAAGATTACGGCGGTTAGGGCTAGACCAGATGCGATGAGTAGAGGTAAAGACGCTCCTGGATTAACTACAAGGAGGGTTACAGGGAAGGAGAGAATGGAAATTGGGGAGTACAGAATGAAGCCAGCTTTGGAGAGGGAGAGATTTTCTTTAAAAGTTTGTAATTCGACCCTAAGCATGAGGAGGCATCTTCCCTGTTAGCTGGAAATAAGCCCGTGCTAGTTGAACGCGCAGGTTTAACGTTTTGGATTTATTAATGCCGAGTGCGGTGTGAGTTTTCGCGATGATCCCTTCAATCGCTTTTACTGAAACTCCGCGATTAGTGGCAATTTGTGCTGAAGATAAACCTTGAGCCACGGCGATAAGAACTTCTAACTGAATATCGGTGAGTTTGTAATCGGCAGCCTTGCGTGCCGTGGCTGCAGCAAATGGTTTATTGCGCGAGATGATGATTTCTTCGATAATTACTTTGAAATCGGAGAGTTCGCTCTTGGAAATAAAGCGGCAACCTTTAGGAAGTTGAGAGTTGGATGGATCATGAATGCGGGGATCGGTATAGCTAGTTAAGAGGATTAGACCAAGGTTGGGTTTGTGGACGCGAAGTGCGTGACAGATATCGATTCCGCTAGGGCCAGGACCCAGATCCAAATCAACGATGGCAACATCTGGGTTGAGCGCTAATAAGCTTTCTAGTGCCATTGCTGCATTGTCGGTGCATGCCAAAACGCTTATTCCACGGGCAGAGAGGGCTGCTGAAAGTGTGGTGCGCGTAAACATATCGTCATCGATGAGCAGGACACTTGCTAAAGCCATATCGCAACTATTCCAAGGTTGGTACCTTGCCTGGGTTGGCAAGGTAGGGAAAACACTACTTCCTTATCGCTTTGATGAATATAGATATTTAATCTTGATTCATGGCAAAGAGACGTATTACTTTTATAGCGCTTTTACTGGTAGCCACCTTTTTGCGTTTGCCAGATGCTGCACCAACAATTACGAGCTTTACGGCAAGCACAGGAGGATCTGCGAATTTTACTGGAAATTCAAGTAAATTCCTACAGGTAACTAATAATTCTCTAAATATCGGTAACAGTAGTTTCACTATTTCTTGGTGGCAGAAATCGATTGATATTCAAAACAATTTTCCACGAATTCTGCAGTTTGGTCACGGACGTCCTTACTCGGATCAGTTTGCAATTAGTGAAGAAAGGGATGGCAATATCTATTTGTGGATTAACGGCATAAATATTTCTAGCATGCCTAATCCCAGCCCCGAAAATTCAGGGTGGAATCACATCGCAATAACGTTCGACACGAGCCGCAACAACATATATTCTTGGTTTCTTAATGGTGTTTTTGTTAAGTCTTCCAGTGAAACGACTGCAAGTTTTAATACACTTGGTCTAGATTTATTGATTGGTTCAGGGGATTACGCAGGTGATGGAGGCTTTTCAGGCAATTTAGCTGGCGTGCAGATAAGCCAAAGCGTTCGATGGAATACTTCTTCAAGTTTCACACCGCCAACTGACTTTCAAAATGTTGGTGCTGGACTTGCATTCTCCATGTATGTCAATGAAACAGATGTAGTTGATAAATCTGGAAACAATTTAGTTGTGGTGCCGATAGTTACAAGCTATGGCGAATTAGCAGCAGACTTTAACCCACCCACTCCAGATCCCACTCCAGATCCCACTCCAGATCCCACTCCAGATCCCACTCCAGATCCCACTCCAGATCCCACTCCAGATCCCA
>WLOR01000109.1 GCA_009699165.1 Actinomycetota bacterium
CAGCATCTGTTGAAACATCTAGGGTTTGGTAGCTCCATGAATTTACAAGAGTGGATGTTCGTGATGCAACTCGTATGGCACCGGAAGTAATCTCCCTCTTTTGATTAACGGCAATAATTGAATCATATACAAGATACGTAACAGTGCCTTCGACCATTGCATGTAAGTGAGTTCCAACGTCGCCAATTGAACGACCTTCTGTTTCACGATCTCCATCGATAATTTCATATCGCCATGGAGTATTTTTAGTCTTAGTTGCACCTAGTAATACACCCTGAGTTTCATCGCGGTAAAAAACTTGAACCGAACTAGTAGTTGCAACACAGGCATTAGCAACACTGACATCACTAGATGTGCGCACTCTTAAGATATCTTCATAACTATTGACTAACGAACCATTTCCATCAACAATTTCGTAAGTAAATGTCTTTCCATTGTATGTTGCATATCTTAAATCTTTATTAGTTTCGTCACTATAAAAGATATGAAGAACTTGAGAAGTATTTGTGCCATTTACGCACATCGATACTGGGCTATCAATCGCACTTCGCGTGCGACCTCCAGAGCCGCCTGCGCCATCCATCGTAATTTTCTTCCATGTTTTTCCGTTGAAAATAGCAAGTTTCAAATGACCAGTTTTAAGATCGTTATACGCCACAGCTGGCTGGCCATTAAAAGTCGTACTTGCAATATATGTAGCATCTGCAGAAGCATCAAAAATACTGCTCTTCCAGCCAGGTTGCGGTATTACGGCTTTTGTCGAGGCGGGCGGAGAACTACCGACAGCATTTTTTGCAGTAATAGAAAAAGTGTAGGAGATGCCATTTTTAAGGGCTTTAATCAGTGCTGGGCTTGACGTTACAGTGTTTTCAACCCCTGTCTTAAGGTTCTTAATTATGTAACCAGTAATTTGTGCTGAGCGTAGATTTACGGGTGGGTCGAAAGTAATGAGTGCGCTGGAGTCGGCGATTAACGCCGTCGCATTGCGTGGGACTTCAGGTAAGCCAGTCGCGATTCCAGTAGGGGGTTTGTTTCGCATATCTTCAAGCATTGCCAGTAAGAGATCTCCGGGTTGCGTAAAGATTTCGCCCGGATCCAAATTTGGGGTCATAAGTGAGTTGTTTCCGGCTGCTGCAAAGGTACGTTCATCTAGGTGACTAGTTGAAGATCCAGACTCATAGCGTGAAGGCGTGTACAGCTTTGGTTTCACATCATTGTTAGCTTTGATTCCCAACGGCCCTGACCAGACCAACGATGTGGTTAGAACTTTAGCTAACTCAACTGATGGTGTTGGCAGATCTGCGAGTCTCTTGCCATCAGCTGACTGTGCAAATGCATCAAAGGGGGTTGGTTGATCAAGGCTTGCAACTTGTAAATTATCATCGTAAGAGTCGTTTGAAAGAAAGCCAAGGCCATGTGCAATTTCATGGAGAAAGACTGAGGTTAAGTCGTATTCATTTATTTTCGGTAGGCCGTCACCGCGAGAGTTCCACGCTCCACCGGAGTTAACTTGGATGATGATTTCAGGATTGCTTTTATCTAAATCTTTACCTGCTAAAGCATTTGCAAGTGCCGAGGCATACCAAAGAGATTGATCAGGTGCACCAGCAAAGGATGAGAAGAAATTTCCAGGACGTGCACTTCCAAGAATTCCCCACGTCGTCGAACGTCCCCAACTTGCCTCGATTGAAATAGGCACGGATGAAGAGAAATTAACTGCCCAGATATCTACTGCGCTTTGAACATCTTTCTTTGCCCAATCGGGAAAGCCAATATATGTAACATTAAACTTTGACTTAACCACACCGCTAACGCTCTTTGCGCGTGGCTGTTGAGTAGAAACTCCTGTAGTTCCGGCGTATGTATGGCCCCAACTCTGCGCTGGAATTTCCAGGAAGTGTGCCTGTGCTGGAGGGGCGTTAAGAAGCGGCGCACACAGGAGAAAAAATAGAAGTGCGGCCTTTGCCGACCTAAATCTCATGCCCATCATAAGTGCAAACGCTATCAGGGTGAGATGATTTGGCCATGACCGAGGTCGTCACTATCTTCTCCCGCCATGGCTGCCATCTCTGTGACGTAGCCTTAGAAGTTCTGGAGTCGATGAAGAGCGAACTTAGCTTTACGATTGAGAAGATTTATATCGACGGCGATGCTGATTTAGAGCGTCTCTATGGCGAACAAATACCGGTTATACAAATTAACGGCGAGCACCATGATTTTTGGCGGGTCAACCCTGAGCGTTTTAGATCTTGCCTTGAAAGACATCGTCAGCGTCGATAATTTTATAGGAGTAGCCCTGCTCAGCTAAAAAGCGTTGGCGATTTTGAGCAAAGTCCTGATCAATTGTGTCGCGGGAAATAACTGAGTAAAACTTTGCTCCTCGTCCATCTGATTTTGGTCGCAGAATTCGCCCAAGTCTCTGTGCCTCTTCTTGACGACTTCCAAATGCTCCTGAGACTTGAATCGCAATAGTTGCATCAGGAAGGTCGATTGAAAAGTTGGCTACCTTTGAAACTACCAAACAGGTTATCTCACCAGTTCGAAATTGATTAAATAACACCTCACGCTCTTTTAATGGCGTATCGCCTTTAATCAACGGCACACCAAGAGTTTCAGAGAGTTCATCTAACTGATCAATATATTGACCGATCACCAAGATTTGCTCTCCTGAGTGTTTTTCAACCAATGCTTCGACTACATTACGTTTTGTCCTAGTTGTTGCACATGAGCGATAACGGTTTTCAGGCTCGGCAGTTGCATACAGTAAACGTTCAGCTTCAGTTAAATTCACTCGAACTTCAATACATTCAGCTGGTGCAATATAGCCTTGAGATTCAATCTCTTTCCAAGGAACGTCATATCGCTTAGGTCCGATAAGTGAAAAAACTTCACCCTCCATGCCATCTTCACGAACCAATGTTGCTGTTAATCCTAAGCGACGACGGGATTGAATATCAGCGGTAAATCGAAAAATCGGAGCAGGAAGCAGATGGACTTCGTCATAGATGATTAAGCCCCAATCATGGGTATCAAAGAGATCTAAATGTGCATATACGCCATTCTTTTTCTTTGTCATAACTTGGTAGGTTGCAATTGTTACTGGTCGAATCTCTTTTTTAGCACCCGAATATTCGCCAATCTCATCTTCATTGAGCGTTGTGCGCTTGAGTAACTCTTCGCGCCATTGGCGAGCTGCGATGGTATTTGTAACCAAGATGAGAGTGGTTGCTTTGGCATGAGCCATTGCTGCTGCTCCGACAATAGTTTTTCCAGCTCCGCAGGGAAGAACAACTACGCCAGAGCCACCATGCCAAAATCCCTCTGCCGCTAACTCTTGATAGGGACGAATCTTCCAATCATTTTGAACTAAATCAATTGGATGGGCTTGTCCATCGACATAACCTGCAAAATCCTCAGCGGGCCATCCCAAGCGAAGTAGGGACTGTTTAATTGCTCCACGTTGACTTGGTAATACCGCGATAGTTTCAGCATCAATGCGTGCGCCAAGAAGTGGAGCAATCTTGCGTGCGCGAATAACCTCTTCTAATACTGCAGTATCTGTCGTAACAAGTATTAATCCATGTACGGGATCTGCTTCTAAGCGCAGACGCCCGTAGCGTGACATTGTTTCGGCAACATCGATAAGAATTGAGTGTGGGACTGCATATCTTGAGTATTTAATAAGTGTGTCGATTACTTGCTCTGCATCGTGCCCAGCTGCACGAGCATTCCATAATCCAAGTGGTGTCAGTCGATAAGTATGAATATGTTCGGGGGAGCGCTCTAACTCTGCAAATGGAGCAATCGCACGCCGGCATTCAGTTGAGAGCGGGTGATCAATATCCAAAAGGAGTGTCTTGTCGCTTTGAACAATTAGTGGACCATCAGTCATTAAGAATGTCCTTAATTAATCCATGCAAAAGCGCACTCCGGCTTTCAAGCGTAGAAATGTCAACCCATTCGTGTGCAGCATGTGCTCCATCACCAATTGCACCAAGGCCATCTAGAACCTGTACGCCAACTGCAGCGGCAAAGTTTCCATCACTTGCTCCACCAACTGATGCGTGACCAAGAGGTGCCATGCCCAAAGACTTAGCAACTTTCTCAGCTCGCTCGTAAAGTGCCATTGTTGAACTTGTTTCAAGTGGTGGGCGATTAAAACCACCAGTGACTTCGTATCTAGCCAATGGATTTACAGGGATTAAATTTCGAACCGCTAAATCAACTCGCTGTAGTTCGGCCAGCGAAAACGAGCGGACATCAATGTCGAGCACAGCTAAATCAGGAACAGTGTTAGTCGTATTTCCAGAGCGCAAC
>WLOR01000011.1 GCA_009699165.1 Actinomycetota bacterium
GCGGCTGCAGGCATTGCCACTTTTCCAGAGATCCAATAGTGCGAATGTATGGCATCGTAATTTTCGCTCTTTATAATTCGAAGAAACTCTTTAGATAGCCCGACGATGTGGGTGGGTAACTGCTCTTTTGTGAGGTGGCCATGCCCGCAGTCAAAATAACGAACTCGAACTCCTTTAGAGATTTCAACTATTTCGGGGGCTTCACTATCGGTGCGTCTTGTGAAAATATCTACCTCAACACCCATCGCAGCCATGCGTTGAGCTGATTCAAGAACGTAAATATTCATTCCGCCAGCATCACCAATTCCTGGTTGATCCAGTGGTGATGTGTGCACCATGACAGTGGCGATACGGCCGTTCATTCGATAAGGGTACGACTAGTTAGAAGGTTGCGCGAATGGAGCCGACGATTTCATCGCCGCCATAGACCTTCTCTAACTCATCTCCTGCTTCAATGCCAAGTAGTTTCAACCCTGCAATCGATAACGCCAATCGTGGGCGAAGCCCACCATCATTGACCTTATAGGCAAAGCTTCGACCATCTGGAACTGATGCAACCATGATTGATTCGGCCCCGCTTTTCATAAATACTCCAGGAAATCTCTTCATAAATATTGTTGACATCCGATCTGGTCCCGCAACCATTTCTGGAAATGTCCGACATGCCTGCACAACGCTTTGATGCACTGGATCCGTTGAAACAGTCAACGCTCTGATTGCACGGGCTAAACCAAGTAATGAGATTAAGAAAAGCGGTGCTCCGCAACCATCTATTGCCGTGTGACTAATCTTTTCCCCCGAAAGGGATTCAAGTTCGTGTTTAAATGCCACCTGCACAGGATGTTCTACATCCAAATAACTCTCGACTGGCCAACCGTTAACAGCGCACCCCATAAGCATTCCCGCGTGCTTTCCACTGCAGTTCATTGCAAGTCGAGTTGGTTCAGGATTTGCCAGAGCAGCAGCATCATCGAGTGGCTTGCCCTTGACATTGCGAAGTGCATCTTGATCTAAACCAGCTAAAGCTAGAATCTCGAGTGCGCCATTTTGATGCATTGAAAGTCCTGAGTGCGAAGCACAAGTTAAAGCTAACAGTCGCGGCTCTAATGCCGATCCATTTCGAACCATGGCAGATGCAAGAATGGATTTATATGAAGAACGGGGATAAATAAGTTGATCTGGATCTCCCTTACTAAAAAGGATCGAACCATCGCTATTGAGCGCTACAAAGTGCCCTACATGCTGGGACTCAACGACATCGTTTCTCACTAACTCGGCAAGAACTTCACCTATTCCTAGAGAAATCAATTACTCGCTCTGACGTTCCAGAGATGACCAGATGTGTGCTTGCAGCTCTTGTCCTTGCGCGGCCATGTCGTATGCAAAGAAAAGTTCACCTGCAACAAGTCCATACAAACGAACTCCTGCAGTAACAATTTTTGCCGATGGGGCTGAGTAGCCTTGATCCAAAACTAATTGAATCTTTGGACCATCAAAAGTTCCGACCCAGCCTTCAGATATGCCGGTGTTGTGCGAGATGACAACCTCTAAAATATTATTTGGTTTTACGCGCCAAAATCCTGTCTCAGATGCACCTGGCCGAACAATTTCACCCTCGGCATCTAAAATCCATGAGCGCGAGTAGTAGTTTAGAAATGGTCGACCATCGTGATTGAAAACAACCTCTTGGGCAAATTCAAAGGGCTCAATATTCGGGTACTCCCCGCGACCCTTTCCGCGCCAGGTACCAACTAACCACGCTAAGGGATTTAAATCTGCATGCAGACCTTCAGGAATTGTAAATACCATTATGGACGTCCTCTAAATCTAGGTGAGCGCCTGGCCTGTGATTGTCGGCCACGGAAAGAATAGAAAATGAGTCCAAGCCCTAGTGCAATGGCGGCAAGGCCAAGGATTACTGAGGTGAAGAGCTCCATTGATTTATTCTATCCTGCCAGGGCAGATTAATTCCGACTCACAGACCGATACTTCTTTATACTATGCGTATGGATGAAGACAAGATTCGCGCTGAAATAATCGAGACTGGCAACCCTAAGAATAAGGCCGCTCGAATCATTATTGAGGCAAAACCATCATTAGTATTTTCTATTCTGAGTAATCCCAAGCGCCACCAAGACATTGATGGCAGCGCAACGATCACCTCGAATATAAGCGGACCCGATGAATTAATCCTTGGTTCTAAATTCGGCATGCAGATGCATTATGTCATCGACTATCGAATACTCAACACAGTTGTTGAGTATAAGAAGAATGAGCTGATTGCTTGGCGACATTTAGGTCGATGGAGATGGCGATACGAATTAGTTGATCTTGGAAACGGTTCAACTCAAGTAACTGAAACATTTGATAGTTCTTGTGCGCCGGGTATTGCAAAAATATGGCTTTACTTACGCAAAGCTTATCCGTGGACTCAGATTGCGGTGGTCAAGACTTTGGTGAGACTAAAGGCAGTTGCTGAATCACAATAGTTTTTCCGTTGCACTCATGTTCAGGCGTGTTGATATTGGTTCAAACAATTGGTTGCTGTGAAGCTGGTACTCCATCGACAGTAAGCGTTGCTTCAATTGGTGTATTTCGCTTGATGATTGCAAGGGCGATAGTGCCGAGCTCGTGATGGCGCGCTACCGTGCCTACAAAGCCAACTACAACGCCGTTATTCTCAACTGTACTGGCCTTGGCGGGGAAGGCAACATCACTGCCATCTAAGTGCAACATCACTAATCGCCGTGGAGGATTTCCTAAGTTAAATACCTTGGCAACGGTTTCTTGACCACGATAACAACCTTTATTCATGTGGACCGCGCCATTTAATACGCCGATTTCATTGGGAATAGATTTGTGATCGGTTTCAAAGCCAATTCGTGGGCGTCCTGCGGCGACGCGTTCGGCATCAAGTGCCCAGGTACCCACTTGTGTTGCCACAGAATTAAAAGTCTCACTCATTTGCTCAATTTCATTACGTGGTACTAATGAAAAAGGTCCACCAATATCAGTAGTTTTTCCGGGTGCGCGTAAAACTGCGTACTCCGCACTTGCATCTCTTACATCCACCCGCAACATAAATTTCATCTTTGTTAAATATGCGAGGAGTTCAGTTGAATAGCCTGGATCTAAAACTAGCCAGGTAGTTGTGCCATCATCAACTAAATTAAATTGATATTCGATGTGCCCCTGTGGATCCAAAATCATCGCTGACTTCCAAATCCCAACACCTAAATCATTGAGAAACTGTGTCGTTAAATCATGGAGCCATTTCAATCGATCTTCACCGCTGACGGCAATAATATTTAAATGCGAAAGATCTGCCCAAGCCGTTCCTGCCTCTAAGGCGCGTTGTTCTTTGACAGGTTCGCCAAAGTGCCAGATGGCACCCTTATCCACCCCATCTTCAACAACGACTGCGCTCATTGACAGGCGGTGCAGGTTCCATAGACTGCAAAGTGCGTGACATCGGTTTTGAATCCATAGTCATCGGCAAGTGAGTTAACAAAGTTAGCTGCAACATCTATTGGAGCATCGCCTATAGAGCCACACTTTCCACATACAAGGTGAAGGTGTGTTAACTCTTCGGCTGCATGATAAGTCGCACCACCATGACCTAAGTGCGTATGCACGACTAACCCAACGTTTTCAAGGGTTTCAAGATTGCGATAAACAGTCGAGAGATTAATCCCTGGATGAGCAAGTCGCACTTTCTCTGCGATTTCTTCAGGTGTTGAATGACCTAACTCTCGGACAGCTGAAAGTACGAGCTCACGCTGAGGGGTAAGACGCAATCCCTTTTCATGCAGTTCGTGTTTACTTGCCATGTGCCAACCTTACGCGAAGAAGCAGCAAATAGAGTTCACAGCCTAAGCAGTAGTTAAATGCCGCATTTAAGAAGGCTGCCGCAAGGGCAAAACTTGCTGCGAGTGTAAAGAGTGGGGTAAAGCTAGAAATAGCACCGGCGATTGCCGCAAGAGCAAAAAGTAGACCAACGCTTTGAGCAAACTGTGGTGGGCGGATATCTTCGGTGACTGCTTTGCCTTTGAGTCTAGGTTTAATAAAATTCTTGAAGACTAAGGCATATGGCGTGAACTGTGGTCCTTTAACTGCTCCGATTGCAAAGATAATTGCCTGGGCAATCACGATCCAGAGATTAGATGTTACGAGTGCGAATGCGAGTACTACAGTAGTTAATCCCGCAGAAAAGCGTGGACCTCGTGCATCGATTGAAACTGAATCAATTTTCTTTTCTAAAATGCTAGACATACTGAATTCCTTTGTTAGTTGAATGGATAATTGTTTTTAGATTGCAACAATTACATTCGACACAAAGAACCAGCAAGGCGCCCAAAATCTATGACTCGGCGCTTGGTGAAATTACTGGCTAAAGACATACATGAATTCTAAAGAAAGCCTTGGAGTTATGCGAGTTGCAAACTATTCGCGGATAGCCGTGAGTGCGTTGATGACTTGCTCGCGTTTGGGTGCCCCCGCAGCTCGAGCAATTTCATTACCGCTTGAATCTAGAATCAAAGTTGTTGGAGTGCTTAGAATATTTAGCTGCCTCACAAGTTCTAACTCTGATTCAGCATCGACTTCAACATGCTCAACATCATGCATCTCTGCCACGATATTTGCCAGCAAAGTCCGAGTCGCTCTACACGGCGTACAGAACGCCGATGAGAACTGGACCAGGGTTGCTCGCGATCCCAGCGGTGCACCAATCATCGACTCTGTAATTAAACCCCGACCGGGCTTGGCTTTTATCCTGCCTCGTGAGCGCTGATACCAAAGGCCGTACACGGTGGCCAGTCCCAGCACAATCGCGAGTGGAAGCAATGATTTCACGAGAGTAGTCTGTACCAATGGCCAAAGTGTTGCTACTTACAAACACTTCATTGGCGAGCACAGAAGTTCTACCTGCACTTGGTTTGCTTGCGCATCAGGTTCGCATCTTGCCTGCAGAGGCCAGTGTTTTAGTTGATGTTCCTGATGTTGATGTCGTGCTTGTCGATGCTCGCAGGGATCTGCCGTCGGCAAAATCGCTCGCCCGTTTATTACATACAACAGGTCTTGGCTGCCCGATTATCGTTATCACAACTGAAGGCGGTCTATCTGCTGTGAGTGCAGACTGGGGAATCGATGATGTCATGCTCGATACATCTGGTCCTGCCGAAGTTGATGCACGAATTCGTATTGCTGTTGGAAAATATAGTGCGGCGCTTGCGCAGAGCGATCCTCACTCTGGAGAAATACGTACGGGTGATGTCGTCATTGATGAATCAAGTTATACCGCGCGCTTGAAAGGTAATGTTTTAGACTTAACTTTCAAAGAGTTTGAGCTATTAAAATACTTAGCCCAGCACCCAGGCCGTGTTTTTACCCGTGCGCAGTTGCTTCAGGAGATTTGGGGATACGACTACTTTGGAGGAACCCGCACAGTAGATGTACATATTCGCCGACTTCGATCAAAGCTTGGTCCTGAGTTTGAAGCGATTATCGGAACAGTTCGAAATGTGGGCTATCGATTCACAATGCCAAGTGGCACCAAAGAGAGCTCTATTAACGAACGCGTATAAAGATGCGACATATTTTAAAGATTCATCGATCTCTACAGGGGCGTATTCCAGATACCGATCATGGATTCACAATTGAGAGATTTAATCCTGGGATCCATAAAGAGTCATGGCTAAATCTCAATAACAAAATCTTTATTAACCACCCTGATCAAGGAAATTGGGTAATGCAGGATTTAGAGAACCGGATGGCCGAACCTTGGTTTGATGCCGATGGGCTCTTCATTGCTGTTGAGGATGGAACTTTGGTCGGAACATGCTGGACAAAAATCCACCATGACCTTGTTAACCAAGCACCTGTAGGTGAGTTATATGTTGTTGGCGTTGATCCCGATTACATCGGGCATGGCATCGGTCGAGCAGTATCGATAGCAGCCATGAACTACTTGTTTAACAAGGGAATTCGCGAAGCGATGTTATATGTCGATGCCGATAATGAAAAAGGTCTACGTCTATACGAGTCACTAGGTTTTAACTAAGAATCTCTTTCAATCCAGCAATCAGGCGATCAACATCTTCACGTGTTGAATAAGGAGCAAGTCCGGCGCGTAGAGCACCCGAATCTCCAAGTCCTAGCGCACGAGAGACTTCGAGTGCATAGAAATTATGCGCTGGAAGTGTGACTTTCTTGTTAGCCATAGCTTTATAAATCTCGGAACTATCGTGGCCAGCAAATGAAAAGAAGATTGTTGGAGTTCTGTGCTTGGCATGACCATACATCGTTACACCTGGTAGAGCTTTAATCGCACTTTCCATGTACTCCAATAATTCATCTTCATATTTTTCTAGTGCCGTCATTGAGTTGACGATTTTTTCGCGACGGGTTGTGCCTGACCCTGGCGCCATATCTGCAATGAAATTAACTGCTGCAATACAACCGGCCATCAATTCATACGGCAAAGTACCGAACTCAAATTTTTCCGGAACGTTATTTGTCGCTGGTAAAAGTTTGTCATTGTTGAGAGTCTGCAAGAGTGCAGGTGAGGCCGCTAAGGCGGCGCAGTGAGGACCCATCAACTTATAGAAGGAGAAGCCATAGAAATCAGCGCCGATTTCCTTAGCGCTGATAGCGGCATGGGGAGTGAGATGAACTCCGTCGACGAAAAATAGCGCTCCGACTTTGTGGACTGCGACTCCAATCTCCTTGAGATTTGGGCGCGTGCCTAGAGTATTTCCTGCTCCAGTAATAGCTACAAGCTTTGTCTTATTTGTCAGAACAGCCTCTACTGCTTCAACTGATAACTCTGATGTCTGAGTATCAAACTCAGCCCAGCGAACGGTTGCGCCTGCGGCTTCAGCGGCCTGAATCCATGGACGAATATTGGAATCATGGTCAAGGCGTGAAACAACAATCTCATCGCCGGGTCCCCAGTTCTTAGCAAGGGTCCTGGAAAAGTCATAACTCAACTGCGTCCATGAACGGCCATACACAACACCACTTGGATCTACATCAATGAGATCTCCAACAGCTTTCCGAAACTCTAGGACTATCTCTTCGGCATTTTTCTCAGACTCTGTATTTACGTTTCGATTAGAGATTGGCTTAGTAATAGCGTCGGCAATTGCCACACCCACAACATCGGGAACCTGACTTCCACCTGGGCCGTCAAAGTATGCAAGGCCAGTATTTAGTGCAGGAAAATGCGAGCGAATCTTTGTAACATCGTATGTCATAAAGCGCAGAGTATCACTGGGTGAGTTCGGCACACATAGTGCGAAATGCATGCGTATGTGCATCGACATCGGCGGCTGTTGTATCAGGACACATGAGTGCCATGTTATGAAACGGGGTTATCAGAAAGCCATCATTGAGCATTCGTAAGTGAATGTACTGTTCTAATTCGAAATCGCCAGCGTTATTGGCATCGGCACCAGTCACTGGAGCGGTTTTTCCAAACATGTATTCACCACGTGCACCAAGACGATTACAAGTCCACGGTAAATCAAACTCCTTAATCGCCGCGTCTACTCCATCTGACCACCGAGTACCCAGATCAATCATGCGATCGAAGTTTTCCTGCGTTAAGACTTCGGTTAATGTTGCGCGCATCGATGCAAGAGATAGTGCATTTCCAGCCAAGGTTCCGCCGATACCACCAGTATCGATGATCTCTAACTCAACCATTTTCTTAATTGAATCCGCAATCGCCTGGGTCATTCCGAATGTTCCTGTTGGAATTCCACCTGCTATTGCCTTGCCAATCGTCAAGAAATCTGGCTTTAAACCGCGATCGGCGGTCATTCCACCGGGGCCGACAGATATTGTGTGAGTCTCGTCGATAATCAAAATCGCACCGTATTTTTTAGCTAACTCTTGAACCGCTTCTAAGTACCCAGCTTGTGGCAAAACGATGCCTACGTTTGTCATCGCCGGCTCCATCAAAATAGCTGCAACGTCTCCGTGCGCGAGAGCCTTCTCCATTCCCGCTATGTCATTGAACTCAACTACTCGGGTTGTAACATCAAGTGCAACCGGTGCACCAATATTTCCTTCACGGGCTACTGTATTTCCATCTGCATCTAGCGTTGCAAAAGTCTCATCAACACTTCCGTGATAACAACGATCGATAACCACAATCTTTGAACGCCCAGTAATCATTCTTGAATAACGGATCACATGGCGATTTGCATCGGTAGCCGAGACCGTGAACTGCCATAAAGGTAATCCGAAGCGACGTGCAAGTTCAGCTGAAACGACTGCCGCATCAGCTGTAGGTAGCATCGCTGTTATTCCCTTACCAACTTGTTCGCGTATGGCAGCAATAGTTGCATCAGGTGAGTGGCCAGTCATCGATCCCGTATCACCTAAACAAAAATCGATATAGGAGTTTCCATCCACATCTTTAAATCGTGCGCCTTTGGCAGAGTCTATAAAGATTGGATATGCACCGGGCCACTTTGCCATCCAAGACATTGGAACGCCTGCCGGCATATTAGCTTTACCAGTTTCAAAAAGCTCTCCACTCTTTGGGTGTAAAGCCAGAAAACGTAAATCTTCTTTTGCGCGAAGTGTGGCCAAATGTGTGCGGTTAATCATTGTTAATCCATATCCAATCGCTCGAAAACAAATAACGCCTCTATGTAGTCCTCACCCGTGATGCCCAGGTTTTGTGCATCAGGTGGCGCAGTCTGCGGTTCAATGCAGACTCCTTCGCTATCTTCGGTGAATACAACCCACCACGGTGCATCACTTTCGATAGAGATTCGGGCAACGTCTTCCCAGACTACGGCCGGCGTGCCTTTAATTCCTGTAAAGGCGTCGTCCCATGGCGGCGGTGTTGGCGCAGTGCGTTCGCCTGTTGGAATTCCCTCAAAGTTTCTAACAAGCATCTCTGTGGCATCAAACTCAACTTCGGCACTGCCTCCACGATCTAGATCCCTTGCAAACCATGGGTGCATACCCATCCAGACTGGAATATCACAGCCGTTAGCATCGTATTCAAGTGACCAACGAATGGCATCATCTAAAACTTCGATTCGTTGTTCAACCGTTGCACCGTTATATGGCGCAGGTAGATGCAGGAGTGAGCGCCCAGGGCCTATCTCTTGCCAAGACGAGATTAATCCAAATCCATGGAGTGCATGCGGAGGATCAATCGTTGCTGGAAGTTGAAAGCTCTCGCCCTTTGAATTCTTAATCAATCCATCGTTGATTCGACCCGCCCATGGCGCCATTGAGTACCAACCTGAAGTATGAACTTGACCTCGAAATGGAACCGCAAACTCATTCTCACGCCATTTCAGCGAGACGATTCGAGCACCATTGTCATCATCAATTGCTATTTGGAACTCTGCATCATCAATGAACTGCATTATTTTCCATCTCTTCTACTAATTCGTGCTTGTAAGGAGGCTCTGCGCCAGCTCGAGAACATGTTATACCTGCTGCAATCGCAGCTTTTCGCAGTACAGCATTGAGAGTATGTCCTTGCAATCCAGCCAAAGAGTATTGAACAACACCTTCAACAACGATTGCACCAACAGTGTCACCGGCACCTACTGTATCTACAACGGCTACTTTCGCACCGCTAACTTCTTCCATCCCATGTTCTGTAAATCCAATTAATCCCTGGGCTCCTCTAGTAACAACAACACATACAACACCTTGAGAAATCCAACGCTGTGCAACTTCATCAAGAGTCTCATCTGGATAGAGCCAGTTAATATCATCGTCACTGACTTTTACTACCGATGAAATACTGACCCATTTCTCAACAGCATCTGCGTATATTTTCCTATCACCAATTACAGATGGGCGAATATTCGGATCAAAGATAATTGGCGCGAACTCAGCGACCTGCACTGCCCAGTCAAACAAAACTGATGCACCAGGCTCAATAATCGTCACAAGCGTTCCAATGTGGAGCACAGAGGGTTTGTGCCTTTCGGGATCAGGCAACCATGTTGATTCAAAGTCGAACGTTGCGGTTGCGTCAATGAGAAACTCGTAACTTGCTCCGCCATTTGAATCGAGAGTTACTGTTGCTGTACATGTTGGTTTATCACTTGTTAAGCAGTGAGTCAGTCCAACACCATCTCGATCCAAGACTTTACGAGCATTCACGCCATATGCATCGGTTGAAATGCCATCGATGAAATCAACGTCATAGCCCAGGCGGGCCAAAGCTTTTGCGGTATTAGCAGGGCCTCCTCCAACGACATCTCCCGATGGCAAGATGTCGATAAGAACTTCACCAGCTACCCAAATGCTCAACTTAGTTCTCCCTTGCGCGCTAAAAACTCTGCAATTACCTCGACACCAAGCAAGTGATCTTGTACTTGAGGCAAGCCACTAATTAATAGGATTCCCATAAAGCCTAGGCCAGTTACATTTAAAGGTAGTGCACCGCCATGTATTGCATGAGTCTGTTCGGATAGGGAATTCTTTTGATACCAATCGATACCCTGCTCTTGCGCTAATACTCTTTCAAAGATCGTTGAATGTCCTGTCGCCATTGTTACGCGAGCTTTACGTGCAATCCATGCGTCATTGTCAGGCGTAGACCCTGGCAGTGATGCATGAAAAACTACCCAATCTTTTAATCGCACTTCAACTGCAATAGGAAGTGATCGATCCAAACCAATTTTCTTGGCAATCTCACCAATCTCTATAGCCTCAGCCTGCGTCAGCGAAGGAAGCATTAGCGTGCGCTCTTCTAGAGCAAGACCTTCGCTCGTAAATCCACCCGTCGTTTCGACCACGGCTCAATTGTGCCTTACTCTGGCGCCATGATTACTATTCCCGAAACCGACCTCGTTGTTCACCCCTTATGCCTAGGTGGAAATGTTTTTGGCTGGAGTGCTGACCAGGCTCAATCGAAATCTGTCCTAGATGCTTACTCAAGCCATGGTGGCAACTTCATCGATACCGCCGATGTCTACAGCGAATGGAAAGAGGGAAACGTCGGTGGAGACTCTGAAAAAATAATCGGCTCCTGGATGAAAGAGCGTGGAAATCGAGAGCAGATAGTCGTTGCAACAAAGGTTTCTAAACTATCTACTCGTCCCGGATTATCAGCGGCCAATATTCTTACCGCCTGCGAAGAGTCGTTAAATCGCTTACAAACTGACTACATCGATCTTTACTACAGCCATGAAGATGATGCATCCGTACCTCTTGAAGAGGTTTTTGGCGCATATGCGCAGTTAATTGCGCAAGGCAAGGTTCGCTATATCGCGGCATCAAACTTTTCTTCTCCGCGACTACAAGAGGCACTAGCTTTCAGTGCAGATAACTCACTTCCCTCATACATCGCCGTGCAAGATCGATACAACTTAGTTGCCCGCGAACCTTTTGAGTCAGAGACAGCGCCCATTTTGGCCGAGCACTCAATCTCGTGTATTCCATATTTTGGTCTTGCTCGTGGATTTTTAACCGGAAAATATCGTCCAGGAATCACGGTTGATTCTGTCCGAGCATCTGGCGTCACTGAATATTTAAATGAAAAGGGTTACGCCGTCATAACTGCCTTGGATGAGATTGCCAAAAACCACAACACTACGATTAGCGCCATCGCACTTGGTTGGGTTCGTGCAAATCCAATGGTTAGCACACCTATTGCATCGGCCCGCACGGTTGATCAGCTCAACGAAATCATTCCAGTTATCGCACTGACTCCAGAAGAAGTTAATTCGCTCAACAGAATTTCGTGAGCCACATAAAGCGATAGTACCCATTGAGCCGCCTTCGGGAATCGAACCCGAGACCTTCGCTTTACGAGAGCGACGCTCTACCAACTGAGCTAAGGCGGCGTAACCGCTAGCCAATAATAGGCACTACTTTCCACTTCGTTTTAATATTTTCCTTATTTATAGGGTAAAGCAAGCATGAATCCACTAAGTTTTTGGTGGCGATAACGTTCTTTATGCTGGCCTCGAGTACTTGCGAAGTTGAAGAAGTATCAATCCCGTAATCAGTTGGCTCACCGCCTGAATAACCCTGCAGAGTTGGTTTTGAGTACAGCGCTGAAAGCACTTGTGCGTCAATTATCCATGCATACATAGCTCTTTGACGAATCTGTGCATCTGATGGAACAACTGAAAAACTCTTGCACTGGGCAAAATCTGCCTTGGATTTCTTCGCAATGCTAACAATTTTCAACTCATCTGCGGTCCAACGACCAACGTTTGGAGTGCTCTCAGCAAGAATTAGTACGACTACCACCAAAGGCAGCGAGATCTTTAAAAGCCTTGAATTGAAATGAACTTTACCGATCCGGCCGCTTGGACTGAAGTAGTCAATTAATTTATCTAAAATTACAGCAACTGCTAACGATGCCATCATGTATTGAAAGGTATGGATTCGACTAAGCGCCCTGAGCGAGTTGAAACCCGGAAGCTGCTCAAATGTAAGAAACCAAAAACTAAATCCCCGTGCATCTTTTAGGATCAGAAGTTCAACAAAACTAACTGAAACCAAAATCATGAGTGGGACGCGCAATAACTCCCGATTTATGCTTAGATTTTTTCGCATTGCAATCGCGATTGTTACTAATAAAATTGCAAGGAAAGCAGGAGTAAAGCCCATTCCGGGTTCACCGGTGCCGGGCAATCCATAACTAAAGAGTTTTTGAAGTACTCTTCCGAAGAGCAGATTATCCGAGGGCGGGTTAAAGAAATCTGTAAAAGTTGGGCTGAAAAATGAGACTGTTGAGGCTTCGCGTACAGTCCTGAAAGAAGTGTCGAATACATAGATTTTAAGGAATATGAATGTTAAGGGTATAGACAGGATAATTGGAACAAGTATGGTCTTGAGTAAATTCTTGAAATCTATTCTTTTGAAAGAGCGTTGAAGGAATAATTTGAGATTTAGTAAGATGTTGTCGTGGAGTTTATTTTTCGATGCACACCAGAAAATGTAAATAGCAGCTCCAAGACCACTATAGAGAAGTGAGAAGATGAAGGCGTATATAGATGAAAGCGCCAGAAGCAGCGATAGATTCAACGCCAGCGTTAAGTAGAGTATTTTGCCCCTGAACGTTTGAGCATGCATAAACCCGAATCCAGCCAAGATTATCCAGCCGACAAAGGGATATAAGACGTGCTGTACATGAGTACTTTGTGCCCACATTGTTGAGTTGTAACCCCAATAGATCACTAAAACTGCGCCAGGGATGGCTCTGAGTTTGAGTTTGTGGGCTATTAAGACCGCCGAATAGGCCGAAAAGAGCTGGACCAACACGGTTGTCACTAACCAGGCGTTGAGCATCCCAAATCCAGCGCCGCGAAAAATCGAGTGGATGAACCCTTGTAAAAAGAAACTATCGGAAAAGACAAGGGTGTCGTGTGTTGGATAGAAGAAGAGAGTTTGGGACAGACCAGTATGGCCAGTAAAAAACTGATACCAGTGCTCGTAGAGAACCATGGTAAAACGCGCATCACCATTATCACCTGGCAAAAAACCATGCCCTAATAGATCTGTGTGGCGCCAAAACCAAAGCGAGCAGACTAGAAATACAAGATTAAAAGAGAGATACCGTTTATGAGTTAACGTCACGATTGAGTTCATCGTTATTAGTAGGATTTAGCTCGAACTATCAGATTGTATTTAATAATGCAGTAGATTGCACGAAAGCCATCTTTCCATGTAATTTTCTTGCCCTCAGCATATGTACGGCCTTGATATGAAATTGGCACCTCATATACGCGTGCACGCATCTTTGCTAATTTTGCCGTGATTTCTGGCTCTAAGCCAAAACGTCTCTCTTGAATATTGAGTTTAAGCGCAAACTCCGTACGCATGAATTTATAACAGGTCTCCATGTCGGTTAAATCTAAGTTAGTAAATATATTCGATAGTGTCGTCAAGAAATCATTACCTACTCGATGCCAGTAATAAAGGGCTCTACGAGAGTCATACGTCAAGAACCTTGAACCGAACACTGCATCTGCGCGTCCATCTAAAAGAGGGGCAAGTAAGCGCGGATACTCCTCTGGCGAATACTCTAGATCTGCATCCTGAATAACCATGTAGGGTTTTGAGCACGACTTGATTCCCTGCGCAATAGAAAAGCCTTTGCCCGAGTTCTTTTCATTTCTTGTGTACTCGATGCGTTTATCTTTGATCGCCTTAATTATCTCTGCTGATTTATCCGTCGAACAGTCGTCAATAATAATTACTTGCCCAACGCTTGGTTGCGCTAAAACCCTTGTAAGAAGGGCCAAAATCGTATTTTCTTCGTTGAAGCACGGGATAACAACACTGAGGCAGCCCCGTGATGAATCTTTAGTCCTTGCCATTATCGCTTGGCTAACTCTTGGAAATATTGAATCGTTCTTTTTAGGCCACTTCTTCGGTCTTGCTTGGGACTCCACTGTAATAACTCTTTTGCTTTAGTGATATCTGGCTCGCGAGTTAATGGATCATCTGAGGGCAATGGCAGATGAGTAATCTGACTCTTCGAACCGGTTAGTTCAATAACTTCATGGGCCAAGTCGAGCATTGTTATGGGGGTTGGGTTTCCTAAATTTATCGGTTCATGGATGCCCTCTGTAAAGAAGAGAGAAATCAAACCATCTATTAAGTCATCGACATAACAAAAACTTCTGACTTGATTGCCTTCGCCGTAGACTGTCAAGTTCTCATTGTTCAAAGCCTGAACGATAAAATTACTCACTACACGACCATCGTCTGGCGCCATTCGTGGTCCATACGTATTGAAAATTCGTGCAACTCGAATGTCGAGATTGTATTGACGATAGTAATCAAAGAAGAGTGTTTCTGCCGCCCGCTTACCCTCGTCATAGCATGCTCTTATCCCAATAGGGTTTACGTTTCCCCAATAGCTTTCAGGTTGTGGCGAAATCGTTGGATCACCATAAACCTCAGATGTGCTTGCCTGTAAGACTCGAGCACCCGTACGTTTTGCTAACCCCAATATATTGATCGCACCATGAATGCTCGTCTTGGTAGTTTGGACAGGGTTTCGTTGATAGTGAATAGGCGAGGCAGGGCACGCTAAGTTAAAAATGCCATCAACCTCTAAATAAAGGGGGAAAGTGACGTCGTGCCGAATCAACTCAAAGTTGGAGTTTTCACGCAAGTTTTCGATGTTTTTCTTAGAGCCCGTATAAAAATTATCAACGCAAAGAACTTCGTGGCCTAAATTAAGTAGTTTTTCGCTTAGATGGGAGCCAAGAAAGCCCGCGCCACCAGTTACTAAAATCTTCACACCGAAGTGTATAAAAAACTTAGGAGTTTGTGTCCGCTTTCCTAACCTATTTAGGCAGCCTTGCCATTTAACCTACTGGCCATTGTGATCGCTACTTGTAGCCAACTTTGAACTTGCGCATCGGACATGGTCTTTTCGGGACTAGTCATGACATATAAACCAGTAAACATCTCGTTATTGAATTGATAGATACCCAATAACTCCCTGGCCTGGCTACCCGAATCGATCTGCGCCCTTATTATCAAGCGATTTCCGGCATCAACGACGCCAGATGGAATATTACTTACCTCTTTAAATACATAGGGCACCGCTACTCCGTTTGCATCGATAAATCCTTTATCTTTGGTGCACTGCGTAAAGGCTTTCATCAACTCTTTGTGAGCTTGCTGGGCAGCGGCCGCACTTGAATAAGTAACTACCTCGGTTGAGAGAAAGGTATAAGGCGAATCTTTTTTATTGGCTATTACTTGACGCCGTGCCACACGCTCTAACTCTGATGGGTACGATCCATTACACAGGTCTAATGTCGCACCATCTGTGGTCGTTCCACCTTCCATTGGATAAACCGACCACTCCTGACTTAAATCCGTTGAGTTAAATCCGTATTGTGCCAACGCACTCTGCTCTGGATCAAGTAGTGAGAGATCATTTAAAGTAGGCAGACGATCTAAATTATTTATGTTTTGAAAAGTTGAAGTGACAAGTCCCAATCCAAAGATAGTGAAATTCGAACCACTCACTCGTACTATTCTCTTTGTCTTACCCACATCTATGCTTGCACCTACCCGAACCTTTGTAATTTTTGAATCGGAGATATTTGCAACAGCCTTTCCACCGACCGATACAACGGCTGATCCCGCACCAACTAATACATCGGCGTGAGCATTAGTAGTAAAAGAAGCGCTACATTTTCCTGAGCATTTCAGTGATGCAATCCCTGAAGAAGTGTTGCCAGGGCTCCATTTGCCGCTCCTAGTTGACTTATCTGCTGCAACAAAAGTTGAACTCACCGATAAATCACCCGTGACTCCGTTACCTAAACAATCAAAAACTTGAGCTGTACCCGAAAGTATTTGACCCTTATTAAGAGTCAAAGTCGGAAGTTTTGAGTCAGAGCTGCTCTGAGTGATGACGCCTTCGTTGTTGACGATATTAGTAAGGCAGATTCCACTTCCTGCATCTTTAGCGCCAGACCAGGCGATACTGAGTTGATCTCCAATAATTGAGGAGAGCCTAAAATCATTTGAAACAACTGGGCGCGCACGGTCGATAGTTACCTTAACTGGGTCGGACCATTGGCTGACATTGCCCGCCAAATCAGTTGCGCGTATGGCTAATTCATAAGTTCCTTCAGGTAGATCACGGACCTGAAGAGTCTTTGGAATTGTGAAGGGTTCTAAATATGTTGGATACCAGTTAGCAACTTCGCTGGCTTTTATATCGGTGATGACACCATTTATTGTTCCTTGGAAACTTGAAATTTCAGTATCGGCATCTTGATATCCGCTCTCGATAATTTCAGCCGATGGAACATTCCATGATTGAGGGTCTGTAAGTATTGGCGTAGGCGGTGGTGTGACATCGGCTTTTCTCGTAATAACAACCATTGCTTTATCTGCGCTTACTTGTGCGTTGAGAACGACATTGCCAGTGAAAGTTGTCGCCGAAAGCGAGGTCATGGACCCACTTGATTGTGAAAGTACATACGAGTAATTATCGAGATTTAACATCCATACGTCGGTGCCAAGCTCTGTTCCGAACTCTTTTGCAGTTAAATCCTCAGTGTTCGGACTCACTATCGATGAAACAGGTGGCGGGTCCAACCTAAAGACAACCAGGCCCTCTTTGTAGTTCAGACTAGGGTTGGCTCGCCGGTATTCAATCCAATATGCCGATTGGCCATCACGTATGTAAATGGCCCGTACTCCGTCCGCAAAATCAGATGGAGATAGCTCAACACTTCCAGACTGCCACACCTGTTTTACTTGTGAATCATCTAGAAGTCCCATTCGCCACTGGTGGTAGGTGTTAAGCCGAGATTGAGTATCGATATTTCCCATAACATCGACTACCCCGCCATACTCCACAGCTTTGCAATCACTTCCCCAAGCGCCATCACTGGCCTTAGAGTCACAGCGAAGAAAATTCGTATGCCCCAACCCAAATGTATGTCCGAGTTCGTGAGTGATGACAAAGGCCGAACCAGAGTCATGCAAAACAATTATCCCATTGGTGCTCGTTGGACTACCGAGTGGTGCTCGGCCACTCCAGACGCAGCCAGATTCTGGTGCAACGATTACTAAATACCTTTTACTGAAATCACTGATACCTAAACGTTTATAAGCTTCATTGCGAACACCATACATAAATGTTGATGCTGCGGTACCACTACACGCCATCGAACTCTTTATTTCAATTGGGGTATCAAGTACATCCCCTGATACAAAATTAACCGTACGATCTTTGGTATCTCCTACTAAAGTTGTAAAGGCTTTCCATCTTGCATTTACATCTGAATCGATGATTTTGGAAATCTGCTGAACGCTAGATGGGATAGCTGCTGCCCCTGGCCAGGTGACCGAAACTACATCGACAGGTCGAGTATCACTGGCTATCGCAGGAAAAAGATTAAGCGCCGAGAGCGCAAAGACTAGAACAACTAGTGAGCCAACTCTTTTTCTCATAGGCATACCTTAGATACTCCAGGAGAGATTTTCATGACGTTCGATTACCCATGGCCGATAATCTGCAAGTTCGCTCTGGCTAAACCAGATTGCTGCATCTTTTCCTGCCACCATAACCGCTGTTGCTAAGGCATCGCAGATGGCTCCACTTGGCCCAACAATCGTCGCCGATTTTGCTCCAATGGCGATCATGCCCGTGTATGGATCTGTGATGTGAGCACCACGTTCATAAGTTCCAGATGTAGCGATTGCGCCATCAGTAATTTTAAAGACCTGCAACACCTCCATGCGGTCATCTGGATTTACAACCCCTATTGACCAAGGCTGGATGCTTTGTGTTGTCTCATCAAAATATCCGCCGCGCAAAGCTAAATCACCAGCGGCATTAACATGAATATGTTGAGCCCCGGCCTCTTGCAGAATCTCTGCACACTTGTCGGCCGCCCACCCTTTCACTAGGCCGGATGGATCAAATCCACCTGCAACAGCCCAAGGATTAAAGGCACCATCACTGAGATCGCGTGCTTGTAGACATAAATCCCATACTTCTTTGACATTCTCATCGCACTCTTCGATGTGTAATTGCCCATGTCGCAGTTGTGAAATCTGTGAACTATCTTTGTAGGTTGAAAAGACTTCATCAACTTCTTTACAAAAAAGTTGGACAGTATCTATGCCTAGTTGTAGTTGTGCCGCACTTACAATTGATGAGGCACACTCAACAAAAACAATCGTTCCCCAGACTTCAAACTCTGACTGAATGCGATTCATCGCAACAACAATACCTTCACACTCATAGCCCAGCTTTTGCTAAAGCTCCTTGAAGCGATTTGTACCAGCCATATGATGTATATGAGGCGCCAGATGCACCATTAATTCGATCCGACTGTGCGGCTAGTGTCTGTGATCGCAAGATAGGCAGTGCCATGTTCGTGTATCGATCATTTCTTCCACTAGGTGCTACAACTGCTCGCGCATCTGTAATCTTTCCATTTGTAACTGTTATCTCAACCTGAACATTTCCATACTGTACATAGACGCTTGGCCCAACAAATGTTCCAGATACTTTCTTAATAGTCGGCGTCAGGGTAGGTGTTGCAGTCTTAGTCGGCGTCGGGGTAGGTGTTGCAGTCTTGGTCGGCGTTGGCGTTGGCGTTGGAGTTGGAGTTGGCGTTGGTGTTGCCGATTGCGATGGAGCATCAGTGGCTGCGGGAGTTGCCTTCGCGGTCGGTGTAGCTTTTTTAGTTGCCTTCGCGGTCGGTGTAGCTTTTTTAGTTGCCTTCGCGGTCGGTGTAGCTTTTTTAGTAGCAGCCGGTGCTGGTGTCTGACTGTTTTGAACTGCAGGAGCACTTGTAGTTGGTATACCGATAGCACCGCCACCGGCCAAATTTA
>WLOR01000110.1 GCA_009699165.1 Actinomycetota bacterium
ATGCTGGCATGTGCACGTATCGGTGCACCGCATTCAGTTGTATTTGGCGGATTTTCAGCCGATGCGCTTTTATCTCGTATTCAAGATGCAGATGCAAAGTTAGTTATCACTGCTGATGGTGGTTTTAGAAAAGGTGCTGCCTTCGCTCTTAAACCTGCCGTTGATGAGGCGTTAAAGGGTCAGCACAATGTTGAAAAGGTATTAGTTGTCCAACGCACTAAGCAGGAAACTGCTTGGACTGCTCGTGATATCTGGTGGCATGACATTGTTGGTCGGCAATCAGTTGAGCATGTTGCTGAAAGCTTTGATGCTGAGCATCCACTATTTATTTTGTATACATCTGGAACTACTGCAAAACCAAAGGGAATTTTCCATACAACTGGTGGTTATTTAACGCAGGTCGCATACACCCACAAAGTCGTATTTGACCTCAAGCCTGAAACCGATATCTATTGGTGCACTGCCGATGTTGGCTGGATTACCGGCCATAGTTACGTTGTATATGGGCCACTAATAAATGGTGCTACTCAAGTAATGTATGAAGGCACGCCAGATACCCCACATAAGGGCCGCATTTTTGAGATTGTTGAAAAATACGGAGTAACGATTCTCTATACCGCACCAACTTTAATCCGCACATGGATGAAGTGGGGAGATGAGTTTCCTCAAGCACATAATTTAGAGTCTCTTCGATTGCTAGGAACAGTTGGTGAACCAATTAACCCAGAAGCCTGGATGTGGTACCGCGAAATCATCGGCGGCGAACGTTGCCCAATTGTTGATACATGGTGGCAAACTGAAACTGGTGCCATCATGATTTCTCCTCTACCTGGCGTAACGGCGACTAAACCTGGATCTGCGATGAGACCAATTCCTGGAATCAGTGCAAAAGTCGTAGATGACAATGGAACACCTGTTGCCGATGGTCATGGTGGTTATTTAATTCTTAGCGAGCCATGGCCTGCAATGTTGCGCGGGGTTTGGGGTGAAGATGAAAGATACAAAGAGACTTACTGGTCACGCTTTAGTGGCATCTACTTCGCAGGTGATGGCGCAAAGCTAGATAATGAAGGATCTATTTGGTTATTGGGTCGCGTTGACGATGTAATGAATGTTTCTGGCCACCGCATTTCAACAACAGAGGTTGAATCTGCACTTGTTTCTCACGAAGCCGTCGCAGAAGCTGCAGTTGTGGGTGCAACGGATGCAATGACAGGTCAGGGAATCGTCGCCTTTGTTATTTTGCGTTCGGGAGTAGCTCATGCAGATGGTGATGAGCTCAACACACAATTACGAAACCATGTTGCAAAAGAGATTGGTGCGATAGCAAAGCCACGGCAGATCTTGATTGTTAATGAGCTTCCAAAGACAAGAAGTGGCAAAATCATGCGCCGACTTCTGAGAGATGTTGCCGAAGATCGAGTCGTTGGCGATGCAACTACTTTGGCTGATCCCAATGTCATGAAGTTAATCTCTGCTGGTTTGCACAGTGCAAAAGAAGAGGACTAAAGCTTCACGCCTAAATATCTAGATGTGAGCGTAATTAGTTCAATCTCACTCTTTAGTACGCCTATGTGCTTATAGGCCACTTCGCCATTGGCAGAGATAAACCATGTGACTGGCACACCCATTCCAAAATATGCCCGAGACTTTCCATCAGCATCAAATAAATTTGGCCACGTCATGCCATGGGTTACAACAAAACTCTGGCCATCCTTGATTGAGGCCTCTTCGACATCGACTCCTACTAACTGAAGTTGTCCATCAAGCTTTTTATAGAACGACCTAAAGATGGGCATCTCTTCTTTGCATGGCCCACACCACGAACCCCACACGTTGATAATCATCGGTCCATGTACAGCATTTATTGCCACGCCTTGTGAGCCATCTAAACATCCGAGCTCTAAAGGATTTTCTGAATTAAAAGAGTGCAACCCAGAACATGAAACTACCTGGCCATTAACTTGTTGAGTTGTTGACGCACAGCCCGAAAGTAAGACAATCAATAGTGCCAGCGCAGTTTTTTTCAACGAAAATCCTTATCTGTCTTTACGAGTAGTTTAGCTTTTTCACTATCCATCTCCCCCATGCCAACGCTAGGGCAAATCTTTGCGACAGGACAAGCACCGCATGCGGGTTTACGTGAATGACAAATTCGTCGCCCATGCCAAATCATTCGCTGTGACAAATTAGTCCACTCAGCTTGTGGGATTAATTCGCCAACGATGTGTTCTACTTTCACGGGATCTTTCTCGATAGTCCATCCAAATCTGCGCGATAAACGACCAAAGTGTGTGTCTACCGTTATTCCGGGAATATCAAAGGCGTGCCCCAAAACCACGTTTGCAGTCTTACGTCCGACTCCTGGCAGAGTTATTAACTGCTCCAATGTATCTGGAACCTCACCACCAAAATCCTCAAGAATTTTTCTCGCAAGGCCTTTGATGTGTCGAGCTTTGGCACGGTAAAAACCAGTTTGAAAGACCAGTTGCTCAATATCGTGTAAATCAGCGCCAGCGAATGCCTCAACGTTTTTGTACTTCTTAAATAGCGCAGGAGTAACAGTGTTAACCCTCTTATCTGTGCACTGTGCGCTCAGTACGGTAGCGACAATCAACTGGAGTGGGTTCTGAAAATCCAACTCACAACGGATTTCTGGGTAGGTTGTGGTGAGAATCCGATAGACGGCACGCGCCTGCTTGCGGCTTTCTTTATCGGCTGGCATGAGGCTAAAGTACTCCTCGTGACCCCAGAACAAGATGTATTCCGCAAAGCTCCGCTCTTTACTGCCCTCGATGATGAAGCCGCTGCAACACTGCGCGCATCCATGGATCCAGTAAAAATTGCAAAGGGCAATATCCTTTTTGCCGAAGGCGATGAAGGTGATCACCTGTACGTCATCGTTGAAGGAAAACTAAAACTTGGCACCTCAAGTGGTGATGGACGAGAAAACCTTTTATCAATCCTTGGACCAGGTGAAATGTTTGGCGAACTCAGCCTCTTTGATCCAGGCCCACGTACATCAACTGCAACTGCAGTCACTGATGCAAAATTATTAAGCCTCGGTCATAAAGAGTTGATCCCATATTTAGCTGAAAATCCTAAAGTAGCCCTTCATTTGTTGGGGCGATTAGCACAACGTCTGCGCCGCACCAATGAAGCTGTTGGAGATTTAGTGTTCTCTGATGTTCCAGGACGTGTGGCAAAAGCACTTATCGATCTTGGTGAACGCTTTGGAAAAGAGCAGGCCGAAGGACTTTATGTCCACCATGATTTAACTCAGGAAGAGTTAGCGCAATTAGTTGGAGCATCTCGCGAAACGGTAAATAAGGCTCTCGCTGACTTTGCCGCCCGTGGTTGGTTAAAACTCGATGGACGTGCCGTATTAATCACTGATTTCGAACGGCTATCTAAGAGAGGTAAGTAATCTCTCTAGTAGGCTTGAGCAACTTAAAAAGTTGGAGGCTCCTGGGTGGCAAAAAGGCTTGTTCGCAATTTGATTAACAAGAATCGCCACCTAAAAATGGCTGACGTACTTTACAGAGTAATTCTTCAACGTCGCCCAGAGCGCTCTGAGCAAGGCCTAACCGCAGTGGATTTTCATTTCCCGGGCCAATTTGAATCTCGTGTATCAGACATGCTGCACAGCGAAGAGTTCAAGATTATGGCGCTACCCGGGCTCGTGGCAGAGGCGACCCACAACTGGACTGGCAAGCGAGTATTTTTCTTACACGTCCCAAAGACTGCAGGGACATCAGTGCGGATGGCACTAATTAAGTCTGTTGGGACTCCAGCTTTTGAATTTTATAATCGAAACCCTAGTATGGAACAGGATTTGCGAAGCCTTGAAAATAATTTTTGGCCATTGTGGGTTGGGCACCAGAATATTTCGTACTTTCCCCATGATTTGGATGGCATCACCGTTTTTCGGGAGTCTCGGTCTCGCGTTCTATCGACCTATCGCCAGCGGAGTCGAATGGCACTCATGGAAAATCGTCACATTTTAGATCCCGAAAGGCTCGAAAAAAAGATTATCCAAGCTCGTGAGACTCTATCTAAGCCTTTTGGCACATGGTTCAAAGCCTCTATGGGCCTAAGCGTCTTGGGATATTTCATTCCACCTGAGGAGGGTACTCAGTATCGTTCCAAAGAATTTAGGAGTTACATTAATAAAATTTCTGAACCAAAGTTGGAGACAATCCTCAATGAGAG
>WLOR01000111.1 GCA_009699165.1 Actinomycetota bacterium
CTGCATCTGGTGCAACTGCCCTCAACAACGGAAAGATCGCATCGCAGTCCTTAACTGGCGATCAGCTCTATGGATCAACGGTTGACTACACCACCTATGCATACGTTGCCGCCGATGACTGTTCAGAGACAATCTGCCAATGGGTGGATGGCATTGTGCCGCCAGAATGGGCCGATACTGTTTGCCAGGTAATCCTTGAAATAAGGCGCCGTTTTCTCCTGGTCGGATAAAAGCCACAGGGGTTTTTAAGCAACTAAACGCGCTTTCATTTCGCGGGGGAATCTTCTTGACCCTAAACTTGTTATGCACGTTAACTGCCAGAACTTCTGGCAGACATACAAAAGGAGAGAAAAACTATGCGCAGTTCAAACCCTGTTTTAGGACGGGCGTTTAATCAGCGTGGATACGCTGCATTTGATCCCACACCAACAACTGAGACCGACGCAGCGCTAGAAGGTTTATACAACGCACCTGCCGCATCATCGATGCGTACAGGTCGCATGACGATTGACGATGTTGTCACTCGCACTGGAATTTTATTTGCTGTGCTTGTCACCGTCGGAGCAGCTGCATGGACACTTAACTTAGGCGGCGGCGCAATGATGCTTGGTGTCTTTGGTGGTTTCGCATTGGCAATGGTCAATAGCTTTAGCAAAACCGTTAAGCCAGGTCTAATTATTGCGTACGCAGCGTTCGAAGGTCTTGCACTAGGAACAATTAGCCATATCTACAACGATATGTATCAGGGGATCGTAAGCCAAGCAATCATGGTGACGATATGTGCATTCACTGGAATGTTGTTTGCATACAAGAGCGGACGCATTCGTGTTACACCAAAGTTCACTAAAGTTTTAATGACTGCATTGATTGGATACTTGGTTTTAGGACTGGTTTCCTTTATCGGTTCATTCTTTGGTGCCAGCATCTATAACACCGGGGGATACGGTTTAATCATCGCTACCGGTGGAATGGTTCTTGCAAGCTTTTTCTTGATTCTAGATTTCGATCAGATTCAAAAGGGAGTCAATGCTGGCTTGCCAGAGCAAGAGTCATGGCGCGCAGCTTTTGGCTTGATGGTCACAATCGTGTGGCTCTATATGGAAGTTTTGCGCTTCTTGTCTATTTTGCGCGGTAACGACTAGCAAATACTTCTTAATAAGTTAATCGAGGGGCCTCAGGTTATTTACCTGGGGTCCTTCGCCTTTGTTGGCCAAGTAGCTCTCACGTGTCTCTGGAATGCGCGTTGTCAAGAATGCGCCTATTGCAAAGACAAATGCCGAAACGGCAAAGGCTGTCCGATACGAGTATGCATCGGCAAGGGCTCCAATAATCAGCGGCCCGACAATCATTCCTGCATCTCCTGCCATCTGAAAGATTGCAATTACCTGGCCACCGCGACCGCGGATAATGTCACCAACAATACTTGAGGGTGTTGTTGATAAATAAGCGCCACCGATACCGATAATCGACATGGAAAATAAGTACATCCATGGATGGACTGCAAATGTTAAAAAGAGAACCCCGATTAACGTGATGCTTGAGCCAACCACTGAAGCAAATCTTCTACCTTTAGCATCAGAGATACGACCGCCGCGCATTAAGAGCGCCCCTTGGAAAATTGCACTGAGAGTAAAACCAAAACCAACAACTGCCGTCGTAGATTTGAGTTCTTCAGTCACGAAGATGGGCATGATTGACGAGCGCATTCCAAAGACAACCCAGTTAACGATAAATCCCAAAGCTAATGCGATTCGATACGGCGCCATCCCAAGTGCTTCTCGCACAGTTGTCTGGTGACTTGTGTCAGCGCTCTCTTTCTTTTTACCAATCTTTTCACTTCTAAGAAAAAAATGGGCAACGGTTCCAGAAACTAAGAGCATCGCTGAATATGCAAAAAATGGTGCACGCAATGAGATTAATGACAGTAACCCACCTATTGCAGGTCCCGAAACTCCTCCAACCAAAAAGGCTCCGTTATATACCGATTGGGCTCGACCGCGGTGTTCGTCATCGACTGATCGCATGATGACAGAGCCAGCGGCTACTGAAAACATCGATGATCCAAGGCCTCCAGCAGCGCGGAAAAAGAGCAGTTGGTGGTAGTTCGTGGCCATTCCTGCCAAGAATACGAATACGGCAACCATAAAGACACCGCTAGAAAAAACCGCTCTTTCGCCGAATAAATCAACAAGTTTTCCAGAGATTAGACCCGATGCAAATCTAGTGATTGCAAACATCGAAACAATCAGACCGATTGCAGCGTTGTTGACTCCGAAACTTCTGGCAAAAACAGGTATCGCCGGTAAAACAATTCCAAAGCCAACTGCTACAAAAAAGGATGCCGCGACGAGAATAGAAATCTCGCGCGGCAGATCCTTAAATGGCGATTGCATTAACCGATTGATTCTCCAGCTGCTTCCTCGCGCGCTGCTGCATAATCCTGTGTTGTGCGCAGTGGAGTCTCACGCAACATAAGCGCCAGTAAGAGACCAAGGGCAGTAATCGGTGCCGCAGCATAAAAGACGATGTGAAAGGAGTTCACGAAGGCTTCAAGAGCAGTCTGCTGAATAACGGGAGGCAGCGTCTTCAACACTGCCGTGCTATTTGAAATTCCACTCAACTGGCTCATATCAAAACCAGTCAGAGAAGTTGGATCTTTCTTAGCAAGTTCGCTAAATCCAGACTCCAAGTAATGTCCAACTCGGTTAGTCAAGATACTTCCAAAGATTGCGGTTCCGAATACAGATCCAAGAGAGCGGAAGAAAGTATTACTACTTGTTGCAACTCCCATGTCTTTAAAGTCCACGGCATTTTGCAGGGCGATAACAATCGTCTGCATCGATAATCCAAGTCCCGCACCAACCATGATGGCATAGATTGAAATCTGCCAATAAGGAGTATCAATCTGCAGTCTTGTCATTGCCAAAATACCTACGGTCATTAAAGCTGTACCCATAATTGGAAAACGCTTGTAGTGGCCGTGCTTTGAAATCATTTTTCCAGAAACGATGGATGTTGAAACGATTCCGAGCATCAAAGGAATCAATTTAAGCCCTGCATCAGTAGCCGAGTAGCCTTTTACGACCTGAAAATACAGTGGCAACATAACTATCGCACCGAACATGCCTGCGCCAATAACTGCGCCAAGGGCTGAAGTAAGTGAGAAAGTATGGTTCTTAAATAGGTATAGCGGAATGATTGGCTCTTTGGCCTTGCTTTCCCAGTAGAGAAAGAGAACTGCCAAGATTAATCCGACAACTAAAAAGATGGTGGTTCGAGCATCTGTCCAGCCATACTGTGGACCATAAATTGAAACCGACAGAAGTACTAAACAGACAGAGGCCACCATTAATACTGCACCAAGATAATCGATACTGTGATCTCGCTTGATCTTCGGGATATGCAATACGGCAGATGTGATTATTAGTGATGCGATTCCAAAAGGAATGTTGATGTAGAAAATCCAGCGCCAACCAGTAATTCCCAGAATCTGTCCATGATCTGAAAAGAATCCACCAAGCAGCGGACCTGCAACAGATGAAAGTCCCCAGACAGCGCCAAAGTAGCCTTGGTAGCGACCACGTTCGCGCGGCGGAACAATGTCACCGATGATGACGAAAGTAAGTGCCATCAAGCCACCTGCACCTAAACCTTGTAGTGCTCGTGTAGCGATTAGCTGGGTCATGTTTTGTGATGCACCTGCAAGGAAAGAGCCAATCAAAAATGTAACGATTGCAAATTGAAAGACGACTCGGCGGCCGTAGATATCTGAAATCTTTCCGTATAGCGGCGTCGATGCTGTGGAAGTCAACAGGTAAGCGGTTACAACCCAGGTGTAATGGTTGAGACCGTCAAACTCTTCAACAATATTCTTTAGGGCTGTCGACACAATCGTCTGGTCGAGGGCTGCTAAGAGCATGCCCGTCATGAGACCACCAAGGATGACCATAATCTCGCGGTGGGTGTGGGCTTTGGGCGATGCGTTAAGGGGTGCTTTATTAGACATGAGGGTAAGGTTACCGCGTGAAGACAGTGAGCGCAGAACATCTCGTTAAGACCTACGACAAAGGTTCAGTAAGAGCCCTTGATGATTTATCACTAGATGTTGCAGAAGGCACCGTATTAAGCGTTTTAGGTCCAAATGGTGCGGGCAAAACAACTACGGTGAGAATTCTCGCGACATTGCTCAA
>WLOR01000112.1 GCA_009699165.1 Actinomycetota bacterium
GCGAGTTGCAAGGAGTTTGCAATAAGTTAGGACTCATTCCAGCGCGATGTCATTGGAAGTCGTCGATCTTTACCAAAAGCTCGGGCCGACACCTTTGTGCCAGGCGGATATTGGCGTCGCTTGTATTCGGCTTTATCTACCATTGCAATGACTCGTTTAATAAGCTCGGCATCAAATCCAGCGCCAAGTAATGCCTCAAAGCCGTAATCCTCATCCACATATAGCCGTAAGACTTGGTCGAGAACTGTGTAATCAGGCAAAGAGTCACTGTCTTTTTGATCGGGGCGTAACTCGGCGCTTGGCTCCTTTGTAATAGACCTTTCTGGAATAGGTGGCACTTCACCCATTGCTATGGCCTGTGAGTTTCTCCAGCGCGCCAATGCCCAGACATCGGTTTTATAGATATCTTTAATTGGAGCAAATCCACCTACGGCATCTCCATATAAAGTCGAGTATCCGACTGCCAGTTCGCTCTTGTTTCCAGTGGCCAGGACTAGGTGGCCTTCTGCGTTAGATAGTGCCATCAGTGTTGTGCCACGGACCCGGGCTTGCAGATTCTCTTCTGCTAGTCCAGTCAGATTCAAACTATCCATAAAGGAGTCAACCATTTTTCCAATTGGCACGGTTCTAAAGTCAATACCGGTTGCATTAGCAAGCTCTTGCGCATCCTCAATAGAGTGCGTCGATGAATATTTGCTCGGCATCGCTACGCCAAAGAGGTTTGATGCGCCGATAGAGTCCACTGCAATTGCAGCGACGAGTGCTGAATCTATCCCGCCTGAAAGTCCTAGAACTGCCGACTTAAAACCATTCTTCATAATGTAGTCGCGTAATCCAACTACGAGTCCTTGCCAAATTTCAGCCTCATCGCCTAATCGATCGGCGATTGTTGAATCAATAGTGTGAGTCAACGCCAATGGCTCGGTCGAGATAATTACATCTGGCGCTGAAGTTTTTACAAGACATTCAATATCTACCACTAAAAGCATGTCATCAAACTGAGAGGCGCGAGCGATAAGTGAGCCATCGGCGTTGACAACAATCGTGTCTCCATCGAAAACTAAATCATCCTGTCCACCTGTCATGTTGACATATGCAAGCGGAGCTGCGACTTCAATGGCCCGCTTAACGACAAGTGCTAATCGAACATCATCTTTATTGCGCTCGAAAGGTGAGCCGTTAGGGACAATAAGCAGCCCAGGCTTTCGCTGGGCAACATCTGAGAGCGAGTGCCAAATATCTTCACAGATTGCAACTGCGACATCGACCCCATGGATTCGAACCACAAGTGAGTGATCGCCCGGCGTGAAATTTCTATACTCATCAAAGACGCCATAGTTTGGTAAATGGCGCTTTACATAGCGTGCTTTGATCTGCCCATCGTGGATGACTGCGACTGCATTTTGTGGCTTTCCTTCGGAAGATGTATCGAGGTAACCAACCACTGCAACGATGTCGCCATCAATCTCACGGGCGATTTTTGAGATAGCTTCCTTGCTTGCCATCTGAAACGATGGTCGAAGAGCTAAATCCTCAACTGGATATCCAGTGACAACCATCTCTGGAAATACAACAATCGCTGCTCCTGATTTTTTAGCTTCCTTAACGCTCTCTGCAATAAGTTCGCCATTGCCTACGATGTCGCCAACAGTTGGGTTGATCTGGGCAAGAGCCACACGCAGCTTCATATTTCAAGCCTAACAGGGGTACCCTTATCCCTGTACCCGGGGACTCGACGATGCGAGCCTCGAGGAGAGGACAGCAATGGAAGCCTTATATGGCGGTGCACTGCACAGACGTGTCACGATTCTAGATTTACAAGCTGCGAAAAAAAGCGGTGAAAAATGGGTGATGCTGACTTCTTATGAGCAGATGACGGCTGAGATTTTCGACGAGGCGGGTATCCCTGTTCTACTTGTGGGCGATAGCGCAGGTAATAATTTTCTAGGTTTTGAGAACACAATTGCAGTCACTGTCGATGAGTTGATTCCATTGACCCGATCGGTCGTGCGCGCTTCCAAACGAGCCTTAGTCATTGCCGATCTTCCATTTGGATCATATGAAACATCGCCCGAACAGGCCCTAGCCACCAGCACTCGCTTTTTTAAAGAGGCTGGCGCGATGGGTGTAAAGCTTGAAGGAGCTCACATTCAGACGATTGAGAAGTTAACTTCATCGGGAATTCCCGTAATGGGCCATGTGGGGTTGACACCGCAATCGCTCCATCAGTTGGGTGGATACAGGGTCCAAGGTCGAAGCGATGGCGATGCGATTCTCGATGCTGCATTAGCTATTGAAAAAGCCGGCGCTTTTGCGATAGTTCTAGAGCTCATTCCAGCTCAATTAGCTGCCAGAATCACGGCCGCTTTGGCAATCCCTACCATTGGTATTGGTGCTGGAATTAACTGTGATGCCCAGGTTTTAGTGTGGACGGATTTAGTGGGAATTACTAAAAATCCGCCAAAACTTGCAAAGGCGTATCGCAATCTACGCTCTGAAATCACAGCTGCCGCTTCGGAGTTTGCCCTTGATGTGAAATCTGGCAATTTCCCCGGCCCTGCGCAAACTTTCAATTAAACTCGCGGTGTGGCAGGCATAGCGATAGATATATCGCCTCTTAAGAACTCGCGAGACTTTCGCAATTTATGGTCTGCCGGACTAGTTACTTACTTCGGCTCAATGATCACATATGTCGCCGTGCCGTTTCAGATAAAAGAGCTGACGCACTCTTATGTGGCTGTGGGGCTCAGTGGCTTAGTCGAGATTCTGCCGCTCATTATCTTTGGGCTTTACGGCGGAGTCCTTGCCGATGCTGTTGACCGCAAGAAGATGGTCTGGGCAACCGAGGCCGCATCTTTAATTTTAACCACGATACTTTTAATAAATGCACTTATGCCCGAGCCGCATCTGGTTTTAATTTACGTGGTCTCAGGATTATTTGCGGCAGTAAATGGCCTGCAAAGACCTAGCGCCGATGCCGCTTTACCCCGGCTAGTTGAACACAAAGATTTAGCTGCAGCTAGCGCTCTCATGAGTCTGCGTTGGCAGTTAGGGGTCATCATCGGTCCAACAATCGGCGGAATTATTATCTCCACATTTTCGATTCCAGTTGGATATGCAGTTGATGTATTTACATTTGTTATCTCACTTATTTTCTTGTCGCGAGTGCGATCAATACCGGCATCGAAAGATGCCCAAAAGCCATCCCTGACTGGTTTATTAGAGGGTATCCGTTATGCCTTCGGACGCCAAGATTTATTGGGAACATACTTAGTAGATCTTGCCGCAATGTTTTTTGCGATGCCGACTGCCTTAATTCCCTTTTGGGCAGACCAACTTGGTACACCGTGGGCACTTGGTCTGATGTATGCAGCCGGAACATTTGGCTCTGTCATCATTACTCTGACCTCCGGATGGACTAAAAACTATTCTCGACATGGCCGAGCGATTATGTGGGCCGCCATGGGTTGGGGAACAGCAATCGCATTGGCCGGGCTCTGGAACTCGTTAGTACTCGTCCTGCTTTTTTTAACTCTGGCTGGAGCATCTGACATGGTCAGCGCCCTGTTTAGATCAACGATGTGGAACCAGACAATCCCCGATAATTTTCGAGGGCGCCTAGCTGGAATCGAACTTCTCTCATACTCAATCGGACCGCTAGCCGGACAGATGAGGGCGGCTTCTATGGCCGCTGCTACCAGCCTGTCTTTTTCGGTAACTTCTGGTGGTGTTATCTGCGTAATTGTCGTAGCCCTACTGGCGAGTTTTATGCCTAAATTTCGGCGTTTTGACGCTAAAACCAATGAATTTGCCCTTGAAAAAATCCGTGAAAATCAAATGCGCGATGGAGAGTAATTAATTTTCTTATCGATTCCCCTTGAATGCATATAAAAAATAAAAAAAGATTTTGCGACACGCACTAAATTATTTTTCCCACAATGTGGCATTTTTCCCAAAATAGTGTCACGCTTATCCACGAAAAGGTTTGGGTGACGGATCCGAACCATTCCGATAGGAGATCCACGTGGCCGCAGCAAAGAAAGCAGCACCAAAGAAGCGCAAGAAGGCAGCAGCACCAGCTGCTCCAAAGAAGCGCAAGAAGGCAGC
>WLOR01000113.1 GCA_009699165.1 Actinomycetota bacterium
GGCGCAATAATTCTTACCTCTGGGAAATATTCTCGGCGGATAGCTATGTAGGCCATTGCAACCCCATATAAGCCAATCAAATGTACGGGGAGCGGAAGTTGCACGTTGAAAAGAAATGTTGAAGTCACCATTAGCGAGAACATCACAATTACTCCGTGAACTACTCTTCTTAAAATAGTGAGCAGGATATTTCTAGTTCTAATCATTGTTAATAGGATTGCAACAGGACCGCCCAGGATGGCAGTCAGCATTAAAATCACCACAAGAAAGGCAAGACTCTCCATTACAACCCTTTCCACTCTTCACGAATAGTCGAGAATAACGCCATATCTATCTGCGCCCCATCAAATCGACGAGACTTCTTACGCATTATTCCCTCAAGGGTATACCCGGCAGATGAAAGCAACTTCTTTGAAGCCAGATTTTCTACATCTACTAAAGCCTCAATTCGTTCAAAACCCATCGAATTGAAGCCGAAATCTGTTAAGACGCGCGCAGAAGTTGTTCCAACCCCCTTGCCTCGCGAATTGGCACTAATCCAGTAGCCAAGTTCGGCCGTTAGGTCTGGCAGATCCATGCTGTGAAAAGAGATTACTCCCGCAAATTTCTTTTCAGCCCCATTCCCGTGATCTATCGCAAATGCAAGCTCTGTTTTTTCAAGAAGTGACTTAGGAGTCTTTTCCCGGATAAAGAACTCGGCATGGGAGATTGTGTAATCAGCTGGAACTCGAGTGAAACGCGGAATGACAGGATCTTGGCAACCGATGAATATGTCTTGAATATCGCCCTCGCATAAAGGGCGAAGCGTAATCAATCCATAGTTAAGAGTTGGAACTTGCGCGGGCCACCAGATCATTGCGAAAGTATGGCACCTTAAACAGTTTCATTAATGGGACGTGCGAGACCCCGAACCATAAACAGTTTGGTTAATGGGACGTGTGAGACCTCGAACCATAAACAGTTTGGTTAATGGGACGTGTGAGACCCTGAACCCTAAACAGTTTCATTAATGGGACGGGCGGGGACAAAGTATTTTTTGCCAACGGGAGATGTCCATTCACAGGAGCCATCGGGATTACTTACAAGGCTCCAACGCCCATGCGTCTTTAATCGATGATGGCGCCGACAGAGAAGGCCGAGGTTTTCTGGCGAAGTCTCACCACCTGTTTCCCAGCTATGCGCATGATCAATATCGGAGCGAGATGCCGGCTGCCTGCAACCAGGGAATCGACAGGTGCGATCTCGCGCTAATAGAAAATCGACAAGAGCTTGAGGGGGTTCGTACTTTTCTCGACCGTAATCGAGAAGGTTTCCAGTCTGCGGATCGGTGATAAATCTCTTCCATGTTGCATCCGATGCAAGTTCACGGGCGACCGATGCAGGAATTGCGCCATAACCCGATAGTTGCCCTGGGTTTTCGGCTAACCCGAGAAGTGTTGGCAGATCAATTGTCACGTTGACAGTTACTGGGCGGCGATGTGGGCGAACTTCGTCAACGTTACTTGCTAAGGCTTGCGAGAGAATTGCAGTCAGTGCATCTGCACGCTTATTGTCCATAGTTAGTAGCGACCATGTATCTGTTGCACTTTCGATATCGCAATCTTCTCCGTCCTGGGAATTAGCTACTGCTTCACCACGGGAATTAATGCAATCATCGGCTTGGTTTATTTTTCCTGTGAACCTTGTTGCGTATTCATTTCGCTTTTTCTCATCCATCTCGTTCATCTTCAATATATAGGCCTCAATTGATTTCATAACTGTCTGCGCATCCTGTGCCGGCAAAATCGCAACAACTGTTGCCATGCCATCGGCCTCGTTGTAGCAGCTAACTCGCCGCGTTTCGCGAGCACGATCGACCACGACTTCAAATTCAGCCGGTGCCAACTGTGCGATAGTGGTGCGAACTTTATTTGCGACCTGACCGGGTGTGTGAAACTCTGCATGAGCTAATGCACGCTCTTCAATCTGATAGATAGCGAACTCGCTAATACCATCACGGATGGCAGCCGCAGTCTCTTTCGCGATAACGGTTGCATGAGATGCAGATATCTCGCCCATTGCAAGGGCTGAGCAGGTATTAGGTAAGTGATTCACCAAGGTCCGTGCAACATCTATGCGCATCTGAGCAGTACTGCCAGATAAGCGCAATGCCGCCGCGACATCTTCGCGCTCTGCCTCATCGATTCCATCCCAAGTACTCTCAGGGGTAGATGAATCGATTCCGGCAACAGCGACGATTGCTTTTTGCATGAGCGCTTGTAGCCAGGCATTTTGTCGCTCAAGTGCACTTAAGTAATCGATTCGACCGCTTGGTTGTAAATCTTTGGGATTGATTGCAACTAATCCGGTAAGGGTTTGGATTCCCGGATATGCGGAGAGCAATCTAGTGACCCGAGCATCGAGACTAGAAATGGCGTCGGATTGTGCATCACAGTCGATTTCAAAGTCACTTCGTCCAGAATCGGTTCCTGCACTTCGTCCAGAATCGGTTCCTGCACTTCGTCCAGAATCGGTTCCTGCACTTCGTCCAGAATCGGTTCCTGGAACGGCATCAATAGCGATGGGGAATTGCTCAGCATTGCCGCTAAAGGATGCGTATTTCACAACTTGGGCTGCTGCATTTGTCATAGGTAGGACTCTTCACTGCACCTCTGACAACTCCTGAAAGTTATTAACAGCCCAATGTTCGAGAGCTCCGAGTATTGATCCAAAAGGTGAGACCTTAATGTGAGACCTTAATGTGAGACCTTAATGTGAGACCTTAATGTGAGACCTTAATGTGAGACCTTAATGTGAGACCTTAATGTGAGACCTCTAGACAAAGATTTGCTAAAGCTTTTAGCCCTCTTGAACCTCACTGGGTGCACCATGAACATTTAGCACATCTGCCGCGTTATCTTCAGAGGAACGTGTCGATGAGCTCACACCATCTCCTGATCCAACCTGAGTTTCTAGATTTGCACTTACCTCTGAACCCAACTTAGAGCCTTCACCGCTTCTATTGAGTGGTTTCTTAGCATCCTCTTTATATATCGCTGGAATAGTTCCTAACAAACCTTTTTGAAAATCCTCAAATGCCTGAAGAACTTCGCGCTTTGTATTCATAACAAAGGGCCCCATCCATGCAACGGGCTCTTTTATTGGCGCCCCACCCAAAATAAATAGCTCTAATGAAGGAGATCGACTCTCCTGTTGATCAGCTGCGCGTACAACAATTGTGTCGCCATCACCGAAGACAGTCGATTGACCCGTGCGTACTGGCCGATGCTCGTCTCCTACGTAACCAAAACCGGCTGCAACATAAACCAATGCGTTGTAATCCTTGCGCCATGGCAGACGAAGTTCAGCACCGGCGGCGATGCTTGCATGAATTAAAGTAATTGGTGTCTGCGTTGTTCCTGGACCAAAGTGCCCATCAACTTCTCCGGCGATTACGCGAATCAATGCACCACCATCGGTCGACGATAAGAGTGCAACATCTTTAGCGCGCACATCTTGATATGCCGGGGCGCTCCACTTCTTAGCTGCAGGTAAGTTAACCCACAACTGAAAACCGTGGAATAAGCCACCCGACATCACTAAATGTTCTGGGGGAGTTTCAATATGCAGAATTCCAGCACCCGCAGTCATCCATTGAGTGTCGCCATTTGAAATCGTTCCACCGCCACCGTTGTTATCTTTATGGTCAAAAATTCCATCGATAATGTAAGTAACGGTTTCAAAGCCACGATGCGGATGCCATGGTGTGCCCTTTGGTTCACCTGGTGCGTACTCAACTTCTCCCATTTGATCCATCATGATGAATGGGTCTAGGTCGGCCATATCAATTCCGGCGAATGTACGGCGAACAGGGAAGCCTTCGCCCTCATAGCCTTGAGGTGCGGTGGTAATACTCTTCACGGCGCGAGCTCGTGCGCCAGCGATTTCACGCACGCGTGGCAAAACAGTTAGATCGGCTACGGTTACAGCGGGCATTTGAAATCTCCTTGGCTCAGCGAAAGGATAGTTGAACTTTCAACTACCAGCAACCTCAGAGATATTCTCCGAAACGAGTCCAGCCTTTACGCTTAGTCAATGCTA
>WLOR01000114.1 GCA_009699165.1 Actinomycetota bacterium
AGCATCCACTGATCCGGCGCAGATACGTAACTTCTGCATCATCGCTCACATCGATCACGGTAAATCAACTCTTGCCGATCGCATGTTGGGCATCACTGAAGTTGTAGATCCACGCAATATGCGCGCACAATATCTAGATCGCATGGATATCGAACGCGAACGCGGAATCACGATTAAATCGCAAGCGGTACGTCTGCCATGGCGCAGCGGAATCGATGGCGGCGAATACATCTTGAACATGATTGATACGCCTGGCCACGTCGACTTTACCTACGAAGTTTCGCGTTCGTTAGCTGCGTGCGAAGGTGCTGTCTTGTTAGTTGATTGTGCACAAGGCATCGAAGCTCAGACACTGGCTAATCTCTACTTAGCGATGGAGAATAATTTAACGATTATTCCTGTTCTGAATAAAATTGATTTACCAAATGCTCAGCCTGAAAAGTTTGCAGCAGAACTTGCAAAACTTATTGGCTGCGAACCAGAAGACTGCTTACGTGTTTCAGGTAAGACGGGGGATGGAGTTAAAGAACTACTCGATCAAATCGTCAAACAGATTCCTGCACCGCAAGGTGATCCTGCAGCACCAGCACGTGCATTGATTTTTGACTCGGTCTACGACAGTTATCGTGGTGTCGTCACATATGTGCGTGTAATCGATGGCCACCTATCACCGCGCGAGCAGATTCAGATGTTTTCAACGGGCGTTCGCCACGAGGCGCTAGAAGTCGGCGTAATCTCACCAGAGCCAATAGCCTCAAAGGGACTTGGCGTTGGCGAGGTGGGCTACTTAATCACCGGCGTAAAAGATGTGCGCCAATCTCGCGTGGGTGACACGATTACAAGTTTTAACAACCCCACCAAACATGCCTTAGCTGGATACAAAGATCCAAAGCCAATGGTTTTCTCCGGCCTCTTCCCATTAGATGGCGCTGATTTCCCAATGTTGCGCGAGGCTTTAGATAAGTTGCAGTTAAATGATGCAGCACTTGTATACGAGCCAGAGAGCTCTGCCGCCCTCGGATTTGGATTTCGCTGTGGCTTTTTAGGTCTTTTGCATATGGAAATCGTACGTGAGCGCTTAGAGCGTGAACATAAATTAAATCTAATCTCAACTGCCCCTAACGTTGTTTATAACGTAACTATGGATGATGGAAAAGAAGTTCGAGTGACGAATCCATCTGAGTTTCCTGATGGAAAAGTCGCAGTTGTCCGCGAACCAATCGTAAAGTCAACCATTCTTGCGCCATCAGAGTTCATCGGAACGATTATGGAGCTGTGCCAAGAGCGTCGTGGAGTATTGCTGGGGATGGATTACATCTCTGAAGATCGTGTTGAAATTCGCTACGACCTACCACTTGCAGAGATTGTCTTTGATTTCTTTGATCAGTTGAAATCACGTACAAAGGGTTATGCATCCTTGGATTATGAAGAAAAAGGCGATGCCGAAGGCAATTTAGTGAAGGTAGATATCTTGCTACAGGGCGAAGCCGTTGATGCTTTTAGCGCCGTAGTTCACCGTGACAAGGCTTATGCATATGGCGTCATGATGACTGGAAAACTCCGAGAACTTATTCCCCGCCAACAGTTTGAAGTTCCGATTCAAGCTGCCATTGGATCACGAATCATTGCGCGCGAAAGTATCCGCGCAATCCGTAAAGATGTTTTGGCTAAGTGCTATGGCGGAGATATTTCGCGTAAGCGCAAACTCCTTGAAAAGCAAAAAGAGGGTAAGAAGCGCATGAAGATGGTGGGTCGAGTTGAAGTCCCACAAGAAGCCTTCGTGGCAGCCCTGGCAACAGATGCCGATATTGAAAAGGTGAAAGCCGCACGAAAGCTTTAACAATGGAGCTCTCGTTCTACGTACATATCCCGTACTGCATAAAGCGCTGTGGTTACTGCGACTTCAATACGTACACACCCAATGAATTACAAGACGGTGCAACGCTTGAAATAGTCAGCAATGACTATATAGATGCGGTTTTAAAAGAGTTAGAGGCAGCTCCATTAGATGAAGTGCCCACAATATTCTTTGGGGGAGGGACGCCTTCACTTTTACCAGCCGATGATTTAGGCCGGGTCATTGCGGGGATTAAATCGCGAAATGGCTTGACTCCAGATTGCGAAATTACATTAGAGGCCAATCCAGACTCTGTTACTGCGCAAAAGCTCAAAAGTTACATCGAAGTTGGATTTAATCGAATCTCTTTTGGAATGCAGTCAGCAAAGCCGCATGTCTTAGCTGCACTAGATAGAACACATAACCCAGAGAATGTTAAAAAAGCAGTTGATATGGCACGGGCCGCTGGATTTAAGAGTATTAGTGTCGATTTAATTTATGGCACTCCGGGTGAGAGTCTCGATGACTGGCGCGATACAGTGACAGCGGCACTCTCTTTAGATATCGATCATATAAGTGCTTATGCGCTGATAGTTGAAACCGGAACAAAGTTAGCGGCCCAGATAAAACGGGGAGATTTAACGATGCCAGATGATGACTTAATGGCAGATATGTATTTGCTTGTGGATCAACTCTGTGAAGCTAAGGGATTTTCTTGGTACGAACTATCTAATTGGTCAAAGCCAGGTCACGAATGTCGCCACAATATTGCCTATTGGGAGAATAAAAACTGGTGGGGCCTTGGGCCTGGTGCGCACTCGCACATCGATGGTAAACGCTTTTGGAATATCAAACATCCGACGGCCTATAAGCAGAGATTATTTGAACAAATTAGCCCCGTGCAAGCAGTTGAGGATTTAACCAATGAACAAATCGAAGTCGAATCGATCATGCTAGGAATAAGAATGCGGCAGGGTTTATCCCTTGCCAGACTTTCAAACGTTCAGATTGAGTCTCTAAGAAAATTCTCCCTTGATGATTATGTAAATATGGGAGAAAAACAGGTAGTTCTAACCCCCAAGGGGCGCCTAATCGCAGATCGAATCGTGCGCGAAATAACTTTCTAGTATCCTTGCCAGCACTATGTCCTCACGCCGTCTAGAAATCCTTCGAGCAATAGTCGATGAATATGTCGCTACACAGGAGCCCGTCGGTTCAAAATCCATCGCCGATCGCCATGGTCTAGGTATTTCTCCGGCCACTATCCGCAATGAGATGGCGGTTTTGGAGGAAGAGGGCCTAATTACACAGCCACACACCAGCGCCGGACGTATACCAACGGACAGAGGGTATCGAGTTTTCGTCGATAAATTAGCTGAGGTCAAACCGCTATCTGGCGCAGAGCGCCGCGCAATTGAGAGTTTTCTAGAGGGTGCACTTGATTTAGATGATGTTGTAATGCGAACCGTGAGACTACTTGCCGATGTTACAAAACAAGTTGCAGTTGTGCAGTATCCATCAATGGTGAAATCACGTGTGCGCCATATCGAATTAGTATCTCTGACTCCAGCCCGTTTGATGATAGTACTTATCACTGATGCCGGCGGTATCGAACAAAGAGTTGTAGAGCTAACACAAGATGTCTCTGAAAATTTCTTACATACTCTTCGCACTCAGTTTAATTCGGCAATGATGGGTCATCGCCTGCCTGAGGTAGCCGATCGAATAAGTGGAATCCTTGAAAGTTACTCGTTGCGAGAGCGTAAAGATGTAGCCATTGTTATGTCATCGGTGATTGAAATGGCGATGGATCGCCACGAAGAGAAGATTGTCTTAGCAGGAACTGCAAACTTGGCACGATTCCAAGAGGATTTTTCGACGACTATGCATCCAGTCCTTGAGGCACTAGAAGAGCAGGTTGTCCTACTCAAGCTTTTGGGCGATGCTAGTCAGAGC
>WLOR01000115.1 GCA_009699165.1 Actinomycetota bacterium
CCATACTTGCCCATGTGTTGATCCTTCTGCCGCCTAGCGAAAAGAAGGCGACAACTGCCGGGCCTGCCATATCTGTTTATACAGGCGTCCTCTATAACGCCCTTAGCTGGGCGACTTTGACCAAGAGCGCTCAGGCCCGCGGCTCCAAATCCTTGATAATTATCTCGGCCAAATATGGCGTACTCAAGCCCTTAGATGTCATTGAGCCATATAAGCAAAAGATTAATGCGGGTGAAATGAGAGAAGAGGTCACCAATGAACTATCGCAGATTCCGACTGAGTTGATAATCGACTGCAGATCATCGACCTATAAAACAGTTTGGACTCCCCCGCACGAAAAATCTGTCGAGATCAAAGTCTTTACAAAAGTTGACGGTACGAAGAAGGTTATAACGCACATGTCGAAGAAAACACGTGGCGAAGTCACTCGTTTGCTACTGCTCTCCAAGAAATTGCCAACCAATCCACGCGAGCTACAAGCAATAGTGGCACAACATTATGAGTGCGAACTACTGCCGGCTTCAGAGAATTACCCCTGGGTTCTAGAGGTTATCTGCTAGCGGTTTGCTTAATAATCTTCATAACAAGATCGGGTTGATCCCACATCGGTGCATGTCCGCATGTATCTACAACTAACCATGTGCCGTGCGCAGGAGCCAGTGATTTTTCTTGCGAGCCTGGATACGGCAGGGTGTTATCGGTATCGCCAAAGATAATAGTTACTGGAACACTCGTTGGAACGTTTGCGTCAAAACGCCTGGTCAACATTCCATCCCAAGCAGGAAAATAGCCAGTGCAATTGGCCATCGCACTACTTGCATCGAAACATGTTTCATAACTAAGCTCTTGCCATTTAGGGCTGACGGTTGCAAAACCGATTTTCCGCAGTGCTTTAGAACGCAGACCTACTTTGAGAAATGGTTTGAGCACCTTTGCTAAATAATATGACTGTGCCTCACTTGGCAAACGACCCGATGCCGGAGTCAGCCATAGGCCAGCAGGTGCAAGTCCTGTCAGGCTAATGATGCGACCTGGCTGCGCCGCTGCCATTTCGAGTGCAATCCAACCCCCCAGCGAATTTCCGGCAACGTGAAAGCAATCAATCCCATACTCGTTTTGGACACTCTCAAATATTTCATTGCCGAGAGCATGGGGCTCCATCGCTTGACCCTTTTTATATTTGCTTTGACCGTGGCCAGGTAAATCAACGGTTATTACTCGAAAACTCTTTGATAGCTCTGCAACTATCGGCTTGAATGCTGTTGCTGCCGAGCCAAGTCCATGAATGAGCACCAGTGGTGGGTGGGCAGTATTTGTTTGAGTCAGAGTTGTCGCAAGAGTCATCGCTAGTACCTGTATTTTTCTGTCTCTTTAGGGTGGGCCTTACAAACTGCTTTCCAAATCTCATCGGCTTCTAGTCCAGCAGCAAGGGCCTCGTTAACGGTTCTACTTCCAAGTTCTGAGATCGCAATATCAACTGGAAAATGCGAGCCCTCACCGAATGAAAGAGTTAAACGCTCACGTAAATCAGATATTCGCACGAGATAAGAGCAGCTCTGCATGTAGTCGTGAGTCTTGCGGAGTTAATGGATTGAGAACTTGGCCTATCAGCCACCTTAAAGATAGATCTGCAAGTACCTGACTACCAGTGATTTGTGCGAGCATCTGAGTTAAGTCAGACCACAACCTATGCTCCTTTGCAGATAATGCTTGCGTCAATGAAGCTAAATCATGAGTGCGCATGTGGGCAAGAGCAGAATCGGTTGAAATTTGAATTGATAGGAGCTCTAATGCATCAGTCGCATCTGGTGCACTGTGGGCGATATTTATAAGCCTTGCGCACTCCGATTCACAGAGGGCTAGAACAACGCTCTCTTTGTCGCGATAATGATTGTATAAAGTTGCACGTGATACCTCAGATGTATCTGCAATCTCAATCATCGACATCTTGGCCAGACCAACGGTGGCAATGAGATTTTTAGTTCCGGCCAGAATTGCACTCTGCGTGCGACGGTGCGTATGTACTTGAGGTGCGTATTTATTAAGCTGCATCGACGACGGTGAGCGTTACGCTCTCATGACGAGATAATTCAATTGATACATCATTAAAAACGCCAGAGAGCGAAAGTCCAAGTGCTGCGCAGATTGCATTAAGGAGCTCTGAAGATGCCTCTTTCTGTCCGCGTTCAACTTCAGATAAGTATCCAAGTGAGACGCGTGCGGCGCGTGCGACATCGCGCAAGGTTCGACCTTGAGATGTGCGGGCAGTACGAAGGGTCAGACCGACGGCTTCACGAACTAGCGCCATTGTCTCCCCCTTTCCTAAAGCCTTAACTGCGATGTCTAAGGATACGCGCAAATGTTGCAATCGCACTCGCTGTGGCCGCGTTTCGGACAGATTCACGCTCACCCGAAAGGGAAAGTTCAATCGTTTGGGAAACTGGCCCTTCGATTGCGACCCACACCGCACCCACTGGATGACCATCGAGTGGATTAGGTCCTGCTACTCCAGTAGTTGCGATAGCCCATGTGGATCCAAAAGATTTTATCGCTCCGCGTGCCATTGCAACTGCAGCTTGCTCGCTAATCGATGAGTGCTCTTGAATAATCATAGGATCAACAAAGAGATGCGAAATCTTAATCTCATCGCGATATGCGCTCATGCCTCCTATAAATACATCGGATGCACCTGCGATTGTCACGATTGCTGAGCTAACCGCCCCTGCCGTTAATGACTCGGCGGTACTGAGTGTTTCATGACTATCGCGCAAGGTATCGATGATCTCTGTTGCGAGTTCGATGATCTCAGGTGAGAGCGCCATATATCCCTACTTGTCAGAAGTGAATGCAGACTTTACATAGTAAAAGCCCGTTGCGATAGTGAGTGCAACGGCTATGGCCATAAATCCATCTCTAAACCAGTAGAGGCTTGAATGTAGAGGCAAGACATAGAAGCCGACGCCAAAGTTTTGGAAGGTTGACTTGATTTTCCCGCCTTTATTGGCAGCAATGACGCCTCGCTTGATGATCGAGAGGCGAAAAAGCGTAATTCCGATCTCGCGAACCAAAATCACAATCGTTATCCACCATGGCAGGCGTCCTAGGAATGATAAGGAAATCATCGCAGTTCCGATCATGACCTTATCGGCCACTGGATCTAGAAACTTACCGAACTCAGTAATGGTGTTTCTGCTTCGAGCTAACTTTCCATCTGCAATATCTGAAAGTCCAAGCAAGAAAAATACGACCCAAGAGATGTACTGCCAGGTCGGATCGTTGCCACCGTTTTTAAATAACGTATAGGCGCCAACTGGCACAAAAACCAAACGTGCAACAGTAATGAAGTTTGGCGTTACAAACTGTGGAAGTTTCATATCGCCTTAGCCACCAAATCTGCACCCATTGACTCAATGACCACAGCATCAACGTACTGGCCAACTCTGAAATCCGTGCCTATGAAAGTTGTAGATCCATCGACCTCTGGTCCTTGATGCCCAGCCCGTCCCTCTTGAAGCTCGGCATCCTCGATGAGTACACGAATATTCTCACCTATACGCGCCTGTGCCCGTTGAGAAACCATCTCATCGGCCAATGATGAAAGGGTCTCTAATCTCGCAGCGATCACATCGGGATCTACCTTATCGGCCAG
>WLOR01000116.1 GCA_009699165.1 Actinomycetota bacterium
AGAGCTCCGACATCGTCGAGGCTATCTACAAAAACCACTGCATGTGGATTACCAACACTGATGTTGTATCCATTCCATACTTTTGAATTTGTTGCAGCTGTAATTGATTCTGCCTCGTCTGTAACTTTTCCCATATTGACTGAGATATCCCCGACCAGAGGTACGCGAAGATGTTTGATTCCATCTCTTGTATTTATCGCAAAAATACCCTCGGGCACATGATTGCGTTCAACTAAGTACCTTGCCATAACTCGGATACCGTTGCCGCACATCTCTGCAAGTGAGCCATCGGCATTTCGATAATCCATGAACCATTTCTCGTCACGTCTTATGATGCGGATTAAGCCATCTGCACCGATTCCAGTTTCACGGTTGCAGATCGCTGCCGTTTGGGCAGTAGTTATAGAGTGTTCATCGAGTGGGTCAAAAACAAGTACGAAGTCGTTTTCTGTACCGTGACCATATGTTGCAATCATTGTGCTGAGTCTAACTTCTCTAAGTGGGCGAGAGCACTCTCAAACCTAGGTTCAGATGTAGAGATCCACTTAATACGTTCATCGCGAGAGAACCAAGTCTCTTGCCTGCGCGCATACTGACGTGTGGCGCGTTTTGTCTCTTCGCGCGCCTGATCTTGTGTGATTACGCCTTTTCGAAAAGCTATTAACTGCGAATACCCCAGTGCCAGTTGAGCTGTACGCCCATTGGTGATCCCTGCCTCTAAAAGCCCATCAACCTCAGCGAGAAAACCCTGCTCCCACATTCGATCTACTCGTGCGCTAATTCGCTCGTCCAAAGTTGGGCGGTCCATGACTAATCCCAACTGAACTGCATCTGGAAATCGCGTGCTTACTTCACGGGGCAAGTTAGCTGTGAAAGGCTTACCGGTTATTTCGATTACCTCGAGCGCCCGAATTACACGACGGGCATTGGCGCGATCGATTGCTATTGCCGCTGCTGGATCTAGCTTCTCTAGCCTTTCGAAAAGCGCATTCAATCCAATGCTCTCTAACTCTTTCTCTAAACTTGCTCTTACGGCTGGATCAGTATCTGGAAAGTTAAGTTCATCCAGAATCGATTTAATGTAAAGCCCCGTACCTCCTACGACGATTGCGCGCTTGCCGCGAGATTCAATATCAGTAACTGCAGCGCGTGCAGTACTTTGATACCAAGCGACGGTCGAGTCTTGGTCAACATTTAATACGTCCAAGAGATGATGTGGAATCCCTTGACGCTGGCTAACATTTAATTTTGCGGTCCCAATATCCATGCCACGATAGATCTGCATTGAATCCGCATTGATGATTTCACCATTAAACTGCTGAGCTAAAGCAATAGCTAAATCGCTTTTGCCTGTCGCAGTTGCCCCGCAAATAACAATCAGACTCATTGAGGAATCGTCGGCATTCCAAGCATCGTTGAACTCTTTGAAACCTCTTTATTTCGCGCTTCGTGCGCATCTCCACCACGCGTTGCTCGCACCTTGCCCGGTGCTCCAATCAAGTAGTGCGCTGATGCATCGGTAATAACAACTTCAACCTCATCACCAGGGCGGGCAGTAGCGCTGTTATCAAAGTGAACAAGTCTAAAATCCTCGCTGCGACCTGTAAGACGCTCTTGGGCTATATCTCGCCTGCCCTCATAGTCTCCAACTAAGACCTTGAAACTCTTACCAATAGCCTCTTGATTGACAGAGAGGGAGATGCTCTGCTGATGATTGTGCAGACGGGTATAACGCTCGCCCACAACATCACTTGAAATCTGATCAGGCATGATCGCCGCTGGAGTTCCGGGGCGTATTGAGTATTGATAGGTATATGCCGCGGCAAATCGCGCCTGTGTACATATATCTAAAGTTGCTTGAAAATCCGCCTCGCTTTCACCTGGAAAGCCAACGATGATGTCTGTTGTAATCGAGGCGTGCGGCATCGCACTTCTTACTCGTTCAAGGATGCCAAGATATCTATCGGTACGGTAAGAGCGACGCATCGACTGTAAAATTGCATCTGACCCAGACTGCAGTGGCATATGTAAATGTGGCATCACGTTAGATGTCGCAGCCATGGCTTCAATGACATCATCAGTAAAATCGCGAGGGTGCGGAGACATGAATCGCACACGTTCGAGTCCATCAATTTTTCCGCAATCACGGAGTAGACGTGCGAAAGCGTGACGGTCACCAAAATCAACTCCATATGCATTGACATTTTGGCCTAGCAACGTAATCTCAATGACGCCTTGATCAACAAGAGCTTTGACCTCATCAAGGATTTCTTTAGCTCCACGATCTTTCTCAACTCCTCGCAAGGTTGGAACAATGCAGAATGTGCATGTGTTATTACACCCCACTGAAACTGATACCCATGATGAAAATGCTGATAACCGACGCGCTGGCAAGGTAGACGGGAAGTGTTCAAGAGATTCTAGGATTTCAATCTGAGACTCTTCTTCGATTCGAGCACGCTCTAACAAGATGGGCAGTGAGCCAACATTGTGCGTCCCAAAAACTACATCGACATATGGGGCTTTTTTCAAAATTGTGGCTTGATCCTTCTGTGCCAGACAGCCGCCCACAGCAATCTGCATCTGTGGATTTAACTTCTTAATCGGTGCAAGGAATGAGAGGTTTCCATACAGCTTGTTATCTGCGTTTTCGCGCACCGCACAGGTATTGAACACGACGATATCTGCCTGCTCGCCCTCAATGGCTGGAACGTATCCAGCTTCATCTAGCAACCCTGCAATGCGCTCGGAGTCGTGAACATTCATCTGACAGCCATAGGTTTCGACTGTGTAGGTGCGGTTCATGCGCCTATCGTAGAGGCTTGCTTAGATAGCGATAACCTCAATCTGGAAGTTTGAACGGCTCACTAGGGCCATATGGTGATTATCTAATCTCGCCCAACCCGGTTGGTTCCATCCGCTAGAGGCAAATAGGACTCCCTCTGGGGTCGGGAGATATTTAATCTCATAATAATCATCAGGAGCCCACTCAGGCTTTCTATCCGTGTTGTGCTCGCTCACTGTTATGAATGAATCACGATTCATGAGCATGCAGTTTAAACTCGTAGTATCTCCATGCTCTTTAATGATCTGCAGAGCGCTCTTAACTCCATCGACTAGACCTAACTTTTCTACCTCTGTCATCACTAAATAGAAATAGCGCTCGCTATCGGTATCTCCCACCAACAGAGGTAGAAACTTAGAATCGATATACGGGGTAATTGCATCGGGTGGAAATATCGATCCATTATGAATAAAAGAGTAATCACCGTACATAAAAGGATGTGTGTTATTTTCACTTATCGCTAATCCCTTTGTCGCCCAACGCAGGTGCAGGAGCGCGCCATCTGCCACGTTTGCAGATACGGTCGAGTCAAAAGTTGCGCTCTGAGCGGCGGCTTCAACCTTTTTCTCAAGGACTGTGTGGCTACCACCTTGATCAACAGTGGAAAGTCCCCAACCATCGCAATGGACCGAGGAAAGTGCAACAAAATCTGAAAATTCACTTCCAACCAGGGCTGGGAATGAGGTTTTACCTGGCGACACGTAGCCCATTAATCGGCACATTTTAGAGAAAACCCCTATCGCTTAAGTCACACTATGAGGTAGAAATGTTACCCCAGAGTCTCAAGGAGG
>WLOR01000117.1 GCA_009699165.1 Actinomycetota bacterium
AGTTTATAGCCGCCTTGATTTCCCCTGTGTCCTTCGATTAGTTCGCCTTTTTTAAGCGATCGCAAAATTGTTTCGAGAAATTTATGCGGAATCACTTGGTTATTTGAAATCTCTTCTGTGGTGGCTAGTTTCTGGTCATCAATTCGATATATGGACGATAAATACAACATCGCCCGAATCGCATAGTCGGTTTCGGCCGAAATATTCACAGTTTTACCCTCCAAATACCCCTAAAGACTTGAAGGTATTCTAAGGGTTTTATATACTATATAGACTTACTAGGGAATGAGGAACACATGTCACACTTGATGAGAGCCACTAAGTCTTGGCTAGGAGTTTTAGTTGTCACTGGCTTGCTTCTTCCATCACTTGTTTTTGCATCGCAAGCACAGGCAGCCACGATCAAGGATACAAAAGCCACAAAGGTGCGAATTGGTTTCTTCGCAAATGTGACTCATTCCCCCGCCCTCATTGGCCAAGAGCTTGGTTTCTTCTCTAAGTACTTAACTAAAGACAACACAACAGTTGAGTTCATTGCATTCAACGCTGGTCCTGCAGCAATTGAAGCGATGAAAGCTGGAGCAATTGATGTTACATACATCGGACCTAACCCGGCAATCAACGGTTACTCCAGCACAAAGGGTTCTTTGCTTCGGATTATTTCGGGGTCAACATCTGGTGGTGCTGAACTTGTTGTTAAGCCAACAATAAATACGGTTAAAGATTTAATCGGCAAAAAGATTGCATCTCCACAATTAGGAAACACTCAAGACGTAGCACTGCGTTCTTGGTTAAAGACAAACGGGATTACTACAACTATTACTGGTGGTGGCGATGTAACTGTGATTCCAACCGATAATGCGCAGTCATTAGCTCTCTTTCAGCGTGGTGATATTGATGGAGCATGGTTACCCGAGCCATGGAGCACGCGCTTAGTACTCGAAGCTGGAGCAAAAGTTCTGGTTGATGAAAAAACTCTTTGGCCAAAAGGTCAATTTGTGACTACACACATCATTGCTAATACCTCTTTCTTAAGTAAATATCCTGGCACGATCAAATCGATTATCAATGCAAATCTAGATTCCCTCAATTACATCGCAAAGAATCCTGTTGAAGCAAAGGATGCTGTTCAAAAACAGATCGAAAAGTGGACTGGTAAGCGTTTATCTGATGCCGTTATGACACGGGCCTGGCAAAACCTCAAATTTACTTATGATCCGATCGCTAATTCATTAGAAAAGTCCGCAGATGACGCAGTTGATGTCGGTGTGCTGACGACTCTAGGATCGCGCGGAATAAATGGTATTTATGACGTAAGAATCCTTAACTCAATATTGAAGGCACAAAAACTAAAGACTGTGTCTGTCCTTGGGCTTGGACTGACTTGGTGAGTTCTGCTGTACAAATCGACTCGGTTTTCAAGAGGTTTTCTAACAATGAGTCGTGGGTTCTAGAAGACTTAAATCTTGAAGTAAAACAGGGAGAGTTCATTTCTCTTGTTGGGGCTTCTGGATGTGGAAAATCCACACTGCTCAATTTGATTGCTGGCTTGGATAAATCCTCGCAAGGACGCATTGAAGTCTCATCTCAACCCACTTTAATGTTTCAAGAATCGGCGTTGCTTCCCTGGTTAAGCGCCGGTAAAAACGTTGAGCTTCCAATTCTTTTTAAAGGGGCCAATAAGGCTGATCGAGAGGCGCGGGCTAAAGAGCTCTTGGCAAGTGTGAATCTCGAATCTTCATACAACAAAAGACCTCACGAATTAAGTGGCGGTATGAAGCAACGAGTGGCTATTGCGCGCGCTCTGGCGCAAGACTCAAACATCTTGTTGATGGATGAACCATTTGCAGCCCTTGATGCAATAACGCGAGATTTATTGCATGAGGAGATTATTCGGATCTGGCAAGAAAATAACCTAACCGTTATTTTTGTAACACACAACGTACGTGAAGCGGTCCGCCTTGGCCAGCGAGTTTTATTAATGTCATCTCGCCCTGGACGTTTTGTGAAAGAGTGGCACGTTGATATTCAAGAGCCAAGGAGAATTGACTCCCCCGAAATTGCGATTATGGCGCGCGAAATTACGGATGACCTAAGAAGTGAAATCAGGAGACACGCAGATGCATAATTCGGATTTCCGCTCACTGGAGTCTGGTCTTGATGCACTTGATACTCGGCACACAGAGGGTAAAAAACATTTAGGAACATTAGTCCTCAAGGCGCTTTCACCTTTAATCGCTGTGGTTGGGTTGATAGTAATTTGGCAGCTTTCAATCAAAATATTTAGTATCGAAAGTTATATCCTGCCAACACCCTTAGATGTGGCCCACGCAATTGAACAGCAGTGGAGGCTTGGAAACCTACAGGAAGCTGTTTTTCGCAGCTTTCTGCGGGGTATCGAGGGTTTCTTGTTAGCGATAGTGATAGCCACTCCCGTTGGCATAATCCTCGGTTTAAATAAATATGCTCGTACGGTTTTTGGGCCGATTTTGCTTGGACTTCAACAACTTCCTTCAGTCGCATGGGTACCTGCAGCGATAATCTGGTTTGGACTATCACCAGCAACGATTTATGCAGTGATCTTGCTTGGCTCTGTTCCATCTATTGCTAACGGACTCATATCTGGAATCGATCAAATTCCACCGATTTATCTAAAGTTGGCCACTGTTTTACGTGCTAATCGTTGGCAGAAAATTAGGCACATAGTATTGCCGGCTGCTTGGACGGGATATCTGGCAGGACTCGAACAAGGATGGGCCTTTGCATGGCGCTCATTAATGGCCGCTGAACTCATTGCAATATCTCCTGCACTTGGCCTGGGTATCGGGCAACTCCTTGATGTCGGTCGCCAGTTAGGAGACATGTCATTAGTGATTGCTTCAATCTTCATGATCATGCTTATTGGTGTTCTGGTTGAAAAGGTTTTCTTCAGTCCCATACGCAACCGAACATTGCGCAAACGAGGTCTGTTATAAGCAGTAAATTCTAACCTTCGAAAAACTTCACAATCTTCGGAACAATGGTGGGTAAATACTGACGATTGAGCAGGGTTTCATGAGTTCCCTCTACTTGTTCATAGCTCAAAAGTTTGTTTGCTTCCCAATCTCTAAATCTTTGATTAGCACGACAATACAGAACTCGAATTTCAAAGTCAGGTTTAGTCACCAATTTGTGTCGTAAAGCTAATCCACCAACATGGAGCAAAAAGAACTCGTAGGAGCTTTGATTTCGAGCCTTTAACCTTCTAATAATTGAATTTCTCAGAACTTCAGGTGAGCGTTGTGTTAATACACGAAAACGATCGTAGTTAGATATAAATGAATATCTCTTGCCAGACATGGCTATCTGATTTGCAAAACCTATTGCATCCAGACTAATCATCTTTACCGACCTGCCTAAATCACTTAAATTCATACCTGAAACGCAAGCAATCATGGATCCAGCTGAGTGCCCAATTAATTGAATCTGACCTTCGGGAAAAGCGCTATTTATATGCTCCGCGGCCGAATTCGCCATGGCTGCAACGGTTACTTCGATATCTTGCATTGTATGTAGCCCTTTGGGCTCAATAATCGTTAAAGGTTGGTCCTGGCCAACTGCATCTGCGAACTCTTTATAGAAAATGGCGGTTAC